>NZ_VRVG01000139.1:0-14049 GCF_008040085.1 Methylobacterium sp. WL7
GTGCTGCGCAGGATCGACCGGATCGACGCCGCCCGCCTCGATCCGGCGGCCGGTGGGGGCGTCGTCGATCCGGTCGATCCTGCGCAGCACCGTCCCGCCCGGCACGTCGGCCGGCACCGCCAGCAGGTCGCCGGGCTCAAGCTCGACCCGGCGCGGGCTCACCGTGAAGACCGCGCTGTCCCGGGCCGCGATGACCCGGTCGAGCATCGCCTCGGCGAGGTCGTCGCCGGTCTCCCGGCGGGTGACGATCGCCGCCTCGATCCGGGTCTCGCGCCGCCGCTGGCCCACCGGCCGGATCGCGGCGGCCGCGGCGCGGCGGTAATCCGGACTCTCGGAGTCGGTGATGCCGAAGGTGACCGAGCGCGGCAGGGCGCTCTCCTCGGCCCGCACCTGCCGCAGGACCGGCTTGTCCTCCGACAGGCGGACGAGGTCGGCTTCCGCCAGCACCACCGGCCGGTCGCGGCGGGGCCCGCGCAGGTGCAGGCGCCCGGCCACCGCCGAGACGTCGAGGCCGTAGACCTGCGCCAGGGTCTCCAGGGCGGCGCGTGCCGAGAGCGGCCGGTCGACGACGTAGCCGTCGAGGAAGGCGGCGGCCTCCACGGCGACCGGCGCGTCGAAGCCGAGCTCCGCCAGGATCTTCAGGACCAGCAGGTCGAGGTCGCAGCCCTCGATCCGTCCCGTGATCCAATGGCCGACCCGCCAGTTGGCGGTGTCGGCCCAGACCTTCTGAACCGCCGGGAAGGCGGGGAACGGCCGCGCGTCCCAGGACCAGACGAAGATCGATCCCGGATCGACCATCCGGCCGCCATAGACCGGCGAGACCGGGTTGTCGGCCTCCGCGAAGCCCGCCGCTTCCGGGTCGAACCGGGCGATCACGGCCTCGAGCCCGCGCAGCTGGATCAGCTCGTCGCGCAGGGCCCGCGATTCCGGCGGGTAGGCGCCCTCGGCGGATTTCGGGTCGGGGAAGACGTTGGGGCCGTTGGTGCCCTTGTCCACCGCCGGCACCCCGACCTCGGTGAGCCAGATCGGCTTGGCCTTCGGCACCCAGGCGGTGGCCCGGGTCTCGACGCCGCCGTCGCGCTCGACATGCGGGTTCGACCACCAGCCGATGAGGTCCTTGGGCCGGAAGATCCACGGCTTGCCGTAGGCGCCGTCCCGGATCGGCCGGCGGTCCTGGGCGGCGCGCCCGGCGGCGTCGGCGTAGTACCAGTCGAACGCCTCGCCGGAGGCGACCCGGGCCTTCAGGTAGGCGCGGTCGGCGATGTCGCCCGCGACCGCGAGGTCGGCGTGCTCCGGCGCGTCGCGCCAATCGGTGACCGGCGGATACCAGTCGATCCCGACCGCGCCGATGTTGGGGTCGGCGAACAGGTCGTCCAGCGGGAAGCGGATCGTGGTGCCCCCGTCCCGGACATGGGCGCCGTACTCGGTCCAGTCCGCGCCGTAGACCAGCGTGACGCCGGACCCGAGCCGGCCGCGCAGATCCGCGGCGAGGGACCGGAGGGCCTGGACAGCCGGGTAGCCGGCGGCACCCTGCACCCGGGTGAGGCCGACGAGCTCGCTGCCGATCACGAAGCCGGCGATCCGGACACCGGAGGCCGCCCACAGGGCTGCGAGGCCGGCATAATGCAGCACCGCCGCGCGGTAGCCGTTCGCGAAGAAACCCTGGACCTGCGCCTCCGCGGCGGCGGTGCCGTCCGGGCTTCCGGAGACGCCCGGGGCCGGGTCGCAGGTGATGCGCCCGCGCCAGGGATAGGGCGGCTGGGTTCCACCGGGCACGCGCGGATCGGGCAGGCCGTTGTCGGCCGGTACGTCCATCATCACGAACGGGTAGAGCAGCACGTCCAGGCCGCGGGCGGCGAGCTCGGCCACCAGCCGGGTCAGACCGGCATCCGAGGGGGTGCCGCCATAGGCGGGCGTACCGTCCGGCAGGGTCGAGACCACGTCCGCCTTGTCGCGGGTGATCCCGGCGACGCTCCAGGCCTCCGGCGTGGTGCGCTTGCCCCGGGTCTCGACCTTCGGCACCACCCGGCAGGCGCCGGCGCGCAGATCGGTGCCGAACCACGTCGCCACCACGGCGACCCGGCGCAGGTTCGGGCACAGGGCCTGAAGCGCGTCGAGGGAGGCGGTGACGTCGGTGGCGCGCTGGAGCTGGTGCCGGTTGGCCGCCTCGGTCCGGCCGAGGCCGAGATCGACGGTGACGCGGTTCGGATCGAGGGCGAACTCGCCGGCCCCCGGGATCAGGTCGACGGCGCGGATCCGGTGGTACAGGCCGTTGACCGGGCGGACCACCTCGAAGGCGAACTGCGGCACGCGGTTGCCGAAATCGGCGAGCGGCAGGTTCTCGAACACCACGTAGGCGAGGCCGCGATAGGCCGGGGCGTTCTCGGCGCCTTCTTTCGCGACGATCAGCGGGTCCGGCGCCTGGTCGGGGCCGCCGGCATGGACCCGCAGGGTGATCCCAACCTGATCGATCTCCCTGCCGTCCGCCCAGATCCGGCGGACCATCGCGATCTCGCCCTCGCACAGGCCGACCGCGAGGTTGGCGAAGTAGGCGTAGCGGGTGCGCACGGTCTTCTGGCCGCCCGCGCCCTTGGAGGCGGAGGCCGCGCGCTCCACCGTCGTGTTGGCGACCTCGCGGGCGCGCGTCGCCCAGATCAGGCTGCCGCCGATCTTCGCCCGCCCGTAGACCCGCGGGATGGGATCGCCCTCCGTGGAGGACAGGCCGGCGACGTCGGCGAGCCGCGGCCCCTCGACGAAGCGCGTGTGCCGCCCGGAGCCCGACAGCATCCCGTCGAGCCCCGCCCCCGCGGCCGCCCCGAGCACGCGCCCGACCACGGATCCGATCGGGCCGCCGAGCGCGGTCCCCACCGCGGCGCCCGCCGTGGATAGGATCAGGGTGGCCATGGCGGGCTCCGGGGCGGGGGTGGTTCGCAGCGATTGCGGAAATATACAAGTTCTTGTATAAATCGTGGTCTGAGGCGTCGATGAGCTGGATGGCGTCGTGGTCGAGCGGCCCAAAGGCGTGGTGTTTCGCGGGGGTGCGCTCGACGACCTGCGCGCCTTTCCCAGGGATGCGCGCCGCGCCGCCGGACATCAGATCGATCGCGTTCAGTCCGGCCTTGATCCGGACGACTGGAAACCGATGTCGACGATCGGTTCGGGCGTCCGCGAGATCCGCATCCGGGAGCCGGATGGCGCCTTCCGGGTGATCTACGTGGCCAAGTTTTCCGGCACCGTGGTCGTCCTGCATTGCTTCCGCAAGACGACCCGGAAAACGACACTTGCCGACATCGCCACGGCCAAACGCCGCTACGCCGAGTACGTCCAGGAGTTACTGTGATGACGGAGACACGCTTCGACAGCGTCTGGGACGCGATCGAGGATACGCCGGCGGAGGCCGCGCATATGCGCCTCCGCTCGCAGTTGATGATGGCTCTGCGCAATCACATCGAACAATCCGGCCTGAACCAGTCGCAGGCTGCGAAGATCCTGGGTGTCACCCAGCCGCGCGTCTCGGATTTGATGCGTGGCAAGATCGACCTGTTCGCGATCGACACGCTGGTCGCGATGCTCGATGCGGCCGGGCTGCACGTCGAGCTGCGCGTCGCCACGGCGGCCTGACTTGCCTGATGCGGTGTGCGTTCGCAGTGATCGCCACCGCCTCAACCGTCATTGCGAGCGTAGCGGAGCAACTCAGTGCCGCGCGCGATCTCGAAGGGTGGCGTGTCCCTGGGTCGCTTCGCTACGCTCGCGATGACGGCGCGGGAAGCCTCGACATGGACGCGCTCGGCGTCAAGCTGACCGTGGCGACCGGCACCTCGTAAGGGGCCTGCGGAAACCGGAACACCCCGGTCAGGTGCCGGCGCCACCACGCCGTGAGCGCGACCTCGGCGACCGTGGCGTGGTCGTGGGCGTGGATCATGGCGTCGTCGCCGGTGGCGATGGCGCAGTGGCGGGCCGGGAGGTGGCGGCGGAAGGCGAAGAGCAGCACGTCGCCCGGCCGAGGTGGATCGCCGACGGAGGGCACCGGCACGAGGTGGCGCGCCGCCGCCTCGGTGAGGGGATCGGTCCCCGCGGCGGCGGATTCGGCCCAGGTGGCGGCATAGGGCGGCACCGGTTCCGGCTCGGCGCCGTAGAGCCCGCGCCAGACCCCGCGCAGCAGGCCCAGGCAGTCGCAGCCGACCCCGCGCAGGGAGGCCTGGTGCCGGTAGGGCGTGCCGAGCCACAGCCGCGCCTCGCCGAGGGCGGCCGCGCCCATGTCCGGGCTGATATCCCTTGGCATCGCGCTCATCGGAACAGGCTCCCGCCGTCGAGGACGGGCTCCGAGCCCGGCACCGCCCGCATCACCGCGTCGTTGCCGGGCATGTGCGGGAAGCCCTGGAAGTTGACCGCGTTGGCGAAGCGGTCCCGGCAGGTCGCCAGCCGCTTGTCGCAGCCGGCGGTGAGGCTGAACGCATCGCCCGCCGCCACCGGCCGGGGCGGCGCGGTCCACAATTCGAGGAGCGCGTCGAGCTGGAGCCGCACATCGGCCTTGAGGCCGGCATTGGCGCCGGCCGTCCAGGTGAGCGTTCCGCCGGTGAACAGCCCGTCCGCGAAGCTGCCGGCCAGGGCCACCGCGAGGGTCGCGGGTTCGGGCAGGCCGGTGACCCGTCCGGTTGTGCGCCAGGCCGCGAGATCGACCCGGCAGCGGCCATCGCCGAGATCGGCGCCGCAGGTCGCCCGGAAGGTCCGGCCGCGCTCGGCCCCGAGCCGGTGGGCGAGGCCGCGCAGCTCCGCCACGAAGGCGTCGCCCTCCCGGCGCACCTCGCCGATCGTGCCGACATCGAGCAGCAGGCGCGTCCCGGGATTGGTCCAGTCGACCAGCCAGGTCTCCACCGTGGCGCCGTCGTAGAGGCCGCCGGCGATGTCGGCCTCGGTCAGCCCCAGGGAACTCAGCGCCCCGGCCACATCGCCGCCGGAGACCGCGAAGCCGGATTCGGCGCTGGCCTCGGCGGCCTCCAGCCCGGTGCGGGCGGCGTGGACCAGGCCCGCGAGGGTCAGGTCGCGGTCATGGTCGGTGAAGCCCAGCGCGACGCCGTCCCGCCGGTGCAGGGTCCAGCACCGGCACAGGGTGGTGACGCCGCCCGCGAGATGGGCCGCAAAGGCACTTGGAATATCGCGCATCTTTTTCCCCTTAAGGCACCTACGGGCGACTCCAGTTTGAGGCGCGACAGCTTTTGCAGAGCTCGACGCGCGCCCTCTCCCGTGCGGGAGAGGGCTGGGGTGAGGGGTCAGGTCTGTCCGGAGAGGTCGCACCCCTCACCCTGTCCCTCTCCCGCACGGGAGAGGGGACCCGCGCCTTTTCGCGGCCGATCGGACGATCCGAAATCTGCGTCCCTCACGGCACGATCTCGACCAGCGGCACCTTGGGGATCTCGCCGGCCGTGAAGGCTGCGAGGTCGATGGTGAGGTCGTCGGTGTCGAACCGGACCGGCACGTCGAAGGCGAAGCCCGCCGTGACGGCGGCGCCCTTGGCGGGGACGTGCCCGCCCGCGAAGGTCACGAGCCCGGTGGCCGGGTCGCACGCGAAGGCGTCGGCGCCGACCTCCCGGCCGGCCACCGCCACCCGGACGCTGCCGGACACCGGCTTGGCGATGCGCCGGCGATAGGGCGCGAAGCCGGACCCGTAGGACTTGGTCAGCGCGAACGCCGCCGTGGCGCCGTCGCCGGTGCCGAGCGGCTGGTCCAGGGGGCCGATCGCCCGCCCGGGCGGCCCGGAGCGGAAATCGACGCGGTCGCGGTAGCGGAAGCCGTAGAGCCTCCCGCGGCGCTCCTCGAAGAAGGCCAGCACGGCGTGGAGCGCATCGAGCCCGCGCACCCCGAACCCGGCATCGTAGCGGCGGCGGGAATCGGCCCAGCGGCCGTTGCGGTGCTCCCGCCCCGAGGCCAGCGTGACGATCTCGGTGAGCCGCTGCGGCCCGCCACTGCCGCGCAGCGACACGTCGAGGGGAAACAGCACCTCGTGGAAGGCGTCGGCCATGGCGCGATGATCCCGGAGATTGGGTCGGAGAAGGCACGTCCTGCCGGCCACCGCCGGCCGGGAAGAGTCTTTTGGAAACGGGCGAAACTTCGGAAACGCCGTTCATCGACAACCGACCGCGCCAGGGCGAAGATCATCGAAGACGACGGACGCTTCTTCGAAGACCTTGATCTCCGGCAGATCTCGCAAGATCTTTCCCGGCAGGCGTACGTCGTCCCCGATCCACCGAGGAGCCTTACGATGAGCGCCGTCCCGCAGCCGCTGCACCCCAACCTCGACATCGGCCGGGTCGCCGGCCGCATCGGCGCGGAGATCCGCGGCGTCGCGCTCTCGGGCGACCTCGACGCCGGGACGGTGGCGGCGATCCGCCAGGCGCTGGTCACCCACAAGGTGGTGTTCTTCCGCGACCAGAGCCTCGACGAGGCCGGCCAGGAGGCGTTCGGCCGGCGGCTCGGCGACCTCGTCCCACACCCGACCGTGCCGTCGCTCGCCGGCACGTCCGGCGTCCTCGACCTCGACGGCAGCCGGGGCGAGCGGGCGAGTTCCTGGCACACCGACGTGACCTTCGTGCCGGCCTATCCGGCGATCTCGATCCTGCGGGCCGTGACCCTGCCGGCCTATGGCGGCGACACCCTCTGGGCCAACACGGCGGCGGCCTACGCGGAGCTGCCCGAGACATTGCGCGACCTCGCCGACCGGCTCTGGGCGCTGCATTCCAATGTCTACGATTACGTCGGCGGGCGCGTGAACGCCCCGGAGGCCGGCCGCCAGCGCTACAACGAGGTCTTCACCCGGACCGTCTACGAGACCGAGCACCCGCTGGTGCACGTCCATCCGGAGACCGGCGAGCGCTCGCTGATCGTCGGGCACTTCATCCAGCGCATCCTCGGGCTCACGACCTCGGATTCGCAGCACCTGCTCGCGATCTTCACCGACCACGCGACCCGGCCCGAGAACACGGTGCGCTGGTCCTGGCGGCTGGGCGACGTGGCGATCTGGGACAACCGGGCGACGGTGCACCGCGCGGTGGACGATTATGGCGACCAGCCCCGGGTGGTGCGCCGGGTCACCATCGAAGGCGTCCCCCCGGTCAGCGTCGACGGACGCCGCAGCCGCGCCCGCGAGGCGGCGGCCAGCAAGGCGGCGTGAGAAGGGGCGATCACGTCGCCCGGTCGTGACAGGCGGGGCGACGTGCAGGCGCTCGCTCGCGCGCCGTCGTGAGCAGACGACTCAACCCGAGCTTGATACGTAGGGCTGAAGGTCCAGCCACATGACTGGCGCGGGCGAGGCACGGTTGCTGTCGGTATCCAGCATCGTGAAGCCCTGCTTGTCGTAGAAGCCCACGGATTCCTGCTTGGCGTTCGTGATCAGGAAGCGGCAGCCGACGCTGGTGCAAACTCGATCGACGGCGATGCTGAGTGACAAAGACAGGAGATCTCGGCCGATTCCACTTCCGCGCGTACCGTCCGCAACCGCCAAACGGGCAATCCGAATGGCGGGCTGGCTGGGATAGCGGTCAGCCCTCGGCTTTCCTTTGACGGAGTAGGTCCCGCCCAAGGCGATCTCCGCGCTCATCAGGCTGATGAAGCCGAGGATGCGCCTATCCGCGGGATCCTCCGGGACTGCGACGTAGGTCTGCGTGATCAGCTGAGCGCTGGCACGCTCCGAATCTCTGCGAAAGAATATCTTCAACGGCTTGTGCCGCTCGTCCGCAAGGGCAAATGCCACTTTGCAGTCGCCCTGTCGCATAGGACGAATGATATAGGGCGAATGATTACTTACCGCCGGCGTCGTTTCCTGCATCGACAGCGACCTTGCCCGTTTCGGTCATCGATCGCTGCAGTTTACGCCCTCTCTCGAGCGAGGCCAGCACAACCTGTTGCTTCTCGCTCGAGGCCACTTGGCGCAGGAACGTCTCCGCATCGCGGCCGGACAGCTTCACCCCGCCGAAATCTCGGGACAGGATAGCCATCGGCTCCTCCTCTCGACTGCACTGAGAACGACGTAGCAGGGCCTCCGCGTCTCGACAATGCGCGGACCCGGCACAGGACCAATTCCAGGCTTGTCCAACAGGTATGCCCTTACGTCGCCCGCTGCCCTCGCGCCACGGCGCGGGCGAGGCTCGCCGTCACCTGCGCCTCCGAACGGCGGAAGGCGCCGGGGTCGGGGGTGGCGATGTTGACCGTCACCGAGACCGGCCGGGAAGCGGGGGCGCCGGCAGCGACGCCGAGGCGGCCGTCCGGGCCGCGGTTGAGCGGCAGGATCGCCTCGGGGCCGGCCTCGCCCATCAGGCCGGCCCCGTTCGCCATCGGGAAGTAGGTCGGCGCGGCCACGACCCCGCCGGCCGCGAAGGGCTGGACCTGCCCGCCCCGGAGCACGCCGCCCCGGGCGAAGCCGGTCTCGCTGCCGGCGCCCGCCCCGAGCACGGCGTTGACCAGGCCGGTGATGCCGGAGCGGATCGGGCCGGAGGCCGCCCGGGCCGCCGCGCCGGCGAGCTTGCTGCCGATCGTGCCGAGCACGCCGTCGAGGCTGCGTCCCGAGGCGGCCCCGCGGGTGAGCGCCGAATCCAGGCTGCGTCCGAAATTCTTGGCGAGCTGGTCCAAGGTCGCGAGCTGCTTGATCCGGGCGGCATCCTGCGGATCGGGGTCGGCGTCGCTCATCGGGCGGCCCTCCTGGTTGGTCGGGGTTAGCGTGGCGCCGAAACCCGGGATCCCAAAGGGCTCGGCCCTTTGGCGGGGTGCCGGGGCAGAGCCCCGGCTCCGTTCACGGGCCCGGATCCGGATAGGCGGCGAGCAGGCGCTCGAACGCGGCGCGGCTCAGGGGCTCCGGGCCGCGCCGGCGGCCGAGCGCGGCGGCGAACTCCCGGGGCGTCGCCGCCCAGAAGGCGGCCGGGCTCCAGCCGAGCGCGCCGAGGCCGAGAGTCAGGGCGTCGTCCCACGGGAAGGCCGAGGTTCGAGCCGGCGCCGACGCAAAACCGTCTGGCGCCGGCCCTACCGAGGGTTTGCGAGGCCCGGCGCCTCCCCGAAGGCGGCGGCGAGGACTTCGGCCAGGGCGGTCGAGACCGCGTCCAGCCCACCGGCGAGGGGCAGGCGCGCCACCGCGTCGTCGTCGAGGGCGTGGCCGCCGCCGCGCAGGGCCGCGCCCAGCAGGGCGATCAGGTCCCGGGCCGAGACCCGGCCGCCGTCGAAGCGCTCGGCCAGGCCGACGAGGTCGCCGGCCTTGAGCGCGCCCTCCAGCTCGGCCAGCGCGCCGAGGGTCAGGCACAGGGTGTAGCGCTGGCCGGCGAGCTGAAGCGGCACCTCGCCGCGAATCCGGTTGGCCATGGCTCAGGCCGCCGTGAAGGCGAGCACGCCCGCCGAGTCGAGGCTGATGTCGAAGGTGACCTCGCCGGCATGGTCGCCCCGGTATTCGAGGCTCGCGATCTGGAACGGGCCCTCCAGGGTTCCGAAGGCCGGCACGACCACCTGGAAGGTCTCGATCGCGCCCTCGAAGAAGATCAGCCGCAACCGAATGTCCGAGGCCTGATCGCGAAAAACCCCGGATCCGGCGATCGCGGCCCGGCGCACGCCGGCGCCCGCCAGCAGCTCGCGCCAGCGGCCGGTGGAGTCCGCGTTGGTGACATCCACGGTCTCGGCGTTGAGGGTGATCTGCCGGGTGCGCAGGCCCGCCACCGCCACAAAACCGCCCGCGCCGTCGCCGGCCCGGAGCAGCAGGTCCTTGCCCTTCTGTGCGCCCATCGGGCCCTCCCCATGCTTTGGAATCGAACGTCGTCGCATCGCCTTCCACTGGCGTTCCAGGCGTCCGGGAACGAGGCGTGGGGGGCAGGCACCGCGCCCACCTCAAAGAACCTCGGTGACGGCCTCGATCGTCAGGGTGGCGCGGGCCTCGCCGGTGCGGGCGTCGCGGCTCGCCGTGATCGCCCGCACCCGCAGGGTGACGAGGCGGCAGCCCTGGAGCGGCGGGGCGGCGTCGGTGAGGAGCGCGGCCATGCGCGCGGCCGCGTCCAGCGCGGTGCGGACCGAGCCGGGCTTGGCGATCACCGCGATGGCGTGGCTGTGGCGATGGCGCTCGGCGCCGTCGACGGAATCGTCCACGCTCTCGGTGTCGCCGAACAGGGCGTAGACCGGCACCGAACCCCGGGGCGGCTCGTCGTGGAGCCGGACTTTTCCGCCGAGCAGGGCGGCCAGCGCGGCGTCGCCGGAGAAGCGGGCGATCAGGCCGGCGCGCAGGGCCAGGAGCGGGCTGGGGTCGCTCACGACGCGCTCTCCCGGGCCAGCTCCTCGACGTGGCAGACGCGGTCGCGGCCCCTCGCGTCCGGCTCGCTGACCGCGCGGATCGCGAAGCGGCGCGGGCCGGCGGCCAGCCGCATGGTCGGGTCGAGGGCGACCCCGGCGCGCAGGGTGACTCGGTAGGCGGGCAGCGTGTCGGTCCGGCCCCCCGCCGGGCGGTCGGCGAGGCCCGCCGGGGTGATCGCGCCCCACAGGACCGGGCCGGCCACGAAGCGGCGCAGCACGCCCCCGAACCCGTCGGGCTGCTCCAGGGGCCGTTCGAGCACGAAGCGGCGGCGCCGGGCGCCGAGCGTAGGGTGGTGCGGATTGGGCGCCATCGGGGCTGCTCCGGTCGGTCGCATGCGGGCGGGGCGGCGGATCACAGGCGCATCCGTCGGAACGGTGCGGCGAGGTCGGCGGCATCGGTGCGGGCGGCATCCGCCTCGTCGCCGCGATGCTCGTAGCGGGCGGCGGCGAGCCGCAGGATCGCGAGCCGGAGCGGCGCCGGCAGCGGCGGGCCGTCGCCCCCGAACCCGGCCGCGACCTCGATCAGGATCGTCCGGCCGGCCGGGTCCGGCACGCCTGCATCGATCAGCAGGCCCGGCGCCTCCACCGGCTCCGGCCCGAGGCGGACCAGGCCGGCGGCGAGTTCGGTGACGCCCTTGGCGTCCGCGAAGCCGGCGCGGACGAGCGCCACGAGCGGGCTCAGCGGCACGGCCAGCCGGCCGTTGGCGGGCCAGGCATCGAGGGCGATCCGGTAGCGGCCCGGGACCAGGATGCGGCGGGCCTCGATCTCCAGGCTGGCCCGGACCGCGGTGATCAGGGCCTGGAGCAGCCCATCCTCGGTGCCGCCGTCGTCGGCGTCGAGGCGCAGGTAGGCCCGCAGCTCGGCCACGCTCACCGGCTCGACCACGGCCCCGTCGGCGCGTATCGGGATCATCGCGTTGCCCCCTCGCTGGATGTCTCGAATGCCGGTCCCGAAGCGCCGCCGGGCGGCCCTCACCGTCCCGGCCACCGTCCTGGCTGCGGCCCTGTCGCTGGCGGCCGGCCCGGCGCGCGCGATCGTCGGCGGCGCCGAGGCGCAGGCCGGCGGAGCCGTGATGGTCCTGTCGTCGAAGGGCGGCGTCTGCACCGGCGTGGTGCTCGCCCCCGACACGGTGCTGACCGCCGCCCATTGCGCCGCCGCCGGGCAGGAGCACCGGATCCATTTTCGCGACGAGGCCGGGGCGCCGGTCCTGGTCGAGGTGGCGGCCCGGGCGATCCATCCGGGCTACGATGCCGGCGGCGCCTCGGGCCGCCGGCGGTCCATCGACCTCGCGCTCCTGCGCACCGCGACGCCGCTGCCGGCGCGCTTCGCCCCGGTGACCTTGAGCGCCGCGCTACCCCGGGCCGGCGAACGCCTGACCCTGTCGGGCTACGGCGCCGCCAAGTCCGGCGACCCGCGCTCGACCGGAACCTACCGCAGCGTCGGCTTGCCGGTGATCGAGCCGCACGGGCCGAGCCGCATCCTGGTCTGGCTGAAGGGTGCGGCCGGTGGGGGCTGCCAGGGCGATTCCGGCGGCCCGATCACCGGTCCGGACGGCGCCGTCCTGGCGCTGGCCGCCTGGATCGGCGGGACCTGCGGCGGCCTCACCCAGGGTGTCCTGGTGGGACCGCAGCGCGGCTGGATCGACCGGGTGTTGGTGGGATGGGGCCGGGATGCGCGGTGGGGCGGCTGACGGGCCGCCCGTGGCGTGCAATCGCGAGGCAAGGCCGCGGTTCGCGCTCTCGTGAGTCGAGACGACGGCCGAGAACTCAAATCGTCATTCCGGGGCGCCGCAGGCGAGCCCGGAATGACGGGGTCGGGGTGTGAGCCGACAGATCCACCGTTGCTCGGCCACGCGATCGAAGCTCCACCGCTGCCGATCAAAGTCTTCTTCCAACTCGCATCACCTGCCCATCCGGAACCGCAGCTTGGCCGGTTCATTGCCTTGCTCTAGGCTCCCTCGGCGCCGCGCCCCTGGCCGCGGCGTCCCACCTTGCGCCGCGAGCGCCCCCGGAGTGCCCGATGTTCCGTCGCCCGATGCGCAAGGCCGGCCCCCGTGAGCGTCTGTTCGGCCTGGGGCTCGGCAGCGCCCTGCTGGGCGCCGTGGCCGGACTGATGCCGGCGCCCGCGTCCGCGGTGATCAACGGCACCACCACCCGCGACCCCAACGGCGCCCGGACCTTCGCGGTGCGGATCGAGAGCACCGAGGGCGAGATCTGCTCTGGCACGCTGATCGCCCAGGACCTCGTGCTCACCGCCGCCCACTGCGTGATGCGCCCGGCCGGCTACACCGTCATCAGCGTGGACCGCGGCTTCCGCCAGCACCGCACCCAGGTCATCGCCGCGACCATGCATCCGGACTTCGTGCCCGGCACGACCCCGGAGGACCAGCCGGGCGTCGATCTCGCCCTGCTCAAGCTGGAAGCGCCGCTCGGCGCCGACTACGTGCCCCTCGATCCGCGCGGGGCCGCCTCGATCGACACCGGCGCGCCGGTGGACATCGCGGGCTTCGGCGTCGTGGCCGAGAACCGGCGCGACTCCGCGCGGATCCTGCGGCTGGCGCACCTCGTGTCCATCGGCTCGCTGCAGGTCGCCAACAGGGTGACCGTGGTGACCGACCGGCGGCGGATGGCCGAGACTTCGGGCGCCGGCGCGTGCCTGGGCGATTCCGGCGGCCCGATCCTGGTCGGCGGCCCCGGCGGCTACCGGATCGTCGGCGTGGTCAGCTGGTCGAGCGGCGCCCTGCAGCAGGGTGCGCGCCGGACCGCCTGCGGCGGCTTCACCGCGGTGACCCCGGTGGCGGAGCATACCGGCTGGATCGCCACCCGGTCGGCCGAACTGTCGCGGATCCCGGTCGGCGAGGCCCTGCCCCGGGGCAACCGCTCCGACTGGATGGCCAAACCCGGCCGGCACCGCTGAGCGCCGAGGGGGCTGCGCCGGATTCCGGGACGAAACGCGGCGCCCGGACGTGCGGATGCTCGGAACACCGGGCGCGCCGTCGCGTTTGTGCAACGCAATCGCGTTAGATGAGGACCCGCGGCCGTACCGGCATATTCGCGACCGTCCGCACGCATGTTCACGGAGTAGATTTCATGGCTGAGACCGGCAAAGGCGACACCGTTCGCTCGCACAAGACCCGTAACAACACCGATTCGAACGCCAAGCAGGTCTCGGTCGAAGCGCTCAACGCCCGGCTGGCGGACGGCATCGACCTCGCCCTGGCGATCAAGCAGGCGCACTGGAACCTCAAGGGCCCGCAGTTCATCGGCATCCACGAGATGCTGGACGGCTTCCGCACCGAACTCGACGACTTCAACGACAAGGTCGCGGAGCGCGCGGTGCAGCTCGGCGCCACGGCCTTCGGCTCGACCCAGGCGGTCGCCGAGAAGACCAAGCTGCCGGCCTACCCGACCGGCATCTACGCCATCGCCGACCACGTCGCCGCGCTGATCGACAGCTACGCCGCCTACGCCAACGCGGTGCGCGAGAACATCGACGAGACCGACGAGGCCGGCGACGACGGCACGTCCGACCTGTTCACCGAGATCTCGCGGGCGGTCGACAAGCACCTCTGGTTCCTCGAGGCTCACGTCCAGGAGCCGACCGGCACCCTGCGCGACGGCAACCCGGGTCGGTAAGCGCTTCGGTCGAGAGCCAAGCGGATTCGGTAAGTGCACGCTCCTTCCCTCCCCCCCTCTGCGGGGGAGGGTGGGCCGGCCGTTAGGCCGGGTCGGGAG
>NZ_VRVG01000013.1:0-71130 GCF_008040085.1 Methylobacterium sp. WL7
GTGGAGGGGCAGCGGCGGGTTTGGCGGTCGTGGCGGCTTTGAAAGCCGCCTCGGCGGCCGCGCGCGGATCGGTGAAGCGGCGGCGGTTGCGATCGTCGGCCATCGGCCCTCAGTCCTTCGCGACGGCTTTCTTCGGCGCGGCCTTCTTGGCGGCACCTTTTGCAGTCTTGCTCGCGATCTTGGCGGCGGCCTTGGCTTCCTTCTCGGCAACCTTGGCTTGCACCTCGGCGGCCTTGACCTCGGCCTCGGCCGCTTCCTTGGCGAGACGCAGGGAACGCAGCTTCAGCGTCCGCTCGTCGATCGCCTTGATCGACGCGTGGTGCTCGGCCATCGCCTGCGCGCCCTCGCGGGCCATGCGCTCGGCCCGCTCCGCCCGCTCGGCACGGTTGTCGGCCCGGGTCTTGGCTTCCGCCTCCGCGTCGCGGATGTCCTCGGCCTCTTCGAGGTCGGTCTCAGTCTCGTCGCTCATCCTGTGCCTTTCGCCCCGGTCCAGCGGAACCGCGTCCTGCGCGTCGCGCGCGGGAACGGTCTTCTGGAGCGGGTCCGGCCTGTTCGAGGGGTGGAGGGGCAAGGCCGGATGATCCGCCCCGCCGCGCCGTCCTGAGACGACTGTTCGAGGCCGTGATCGCAAAGGCTTTAGCACGCTCCCGCGCCGGATGGCGAATCCGGCCTGTTGATCGTGCTGGACAGTGGAACGTATTCGTCCCGGATCGTGAGGCGCCTGTTCAATCGAAACCGACGCCTCTGCCTCGCCGCGTGTCGTCTATTCGCTCTCAGCGCACGCGATAGTTGAGCGGGATCGTCACCGAAAGGCTCGGTTGCGTCACGCCGGGGGGCGCCGGCGGCAAGCCGCCCCGCACCGCCGCCAGCGCGGCGCTGTCGATCTGACCCACGCCGCTGGACCGGGCGAGGCCCGCCCCCGACACCGCGCCAGACCGCATCACGGTGAACCGGACCATGGCGGTACCTCCGGCGGTGCCGGCTGCGGCGCCCGGATTCATCCGGCCGTGGATCGCCGCGCTGATCGCTCCGGTCCACTGACGCAGCGCACTCGGATCGCTGCCCGCGGCGGCCCGGCCGGCGGCGTTCTGGCGCGATGCCGACGCCGAGTTGCGCGCCTCGGCCCCCTGCTGGGCCTTGGCTTGCTTCGCCTTCGCTTCGCGGGCTGCCTTCTGCTTTGCTTCGCGGATCTCCTCGAGACGCTCCTCGCGCTTCTGCTCGCGCAGCTTCTCTTCGCGGATCTTGCGCAGCTTCGCCTCGCGCTCGGCCTTGATCTTGGCCGGATCCGGCGTCGGCTTCGGCGGCTCCTCGGTCTTGGCGACCTCGGTCGGCGGCGGCGCCAGCGGCTCGGCGGATTCGGCCGTCGAGGTGATGACCTCGCTCTGCGCCTCCACCGGAACGGCCTCCTGCGGCGGCTCGGTGACGGCCTCGGTCTCGTCCGGCTTGACCTCTGTCATCTCGGGCGGTGGCGGCTGCACGGCCTCGTCGGGCGGCAATTCCACCGGCTTCGCCTCCGGAGGCGCCGCCTGGCTCATCTGCTGTTCCGCCGGAGCCTCGGTCGAGGACTCAGTCATCACCGGCGCCAGATCGATCGAGATCTGCTGCTCGCCGGGCGGGGCCGGCGGCGTCAGCCGATAGAACATCACCGCCACGAGCACGAGCGCGTGCAGCGCGAACGCGACCAGGAAGGCGGCGAGCAGCCCGTTCGGGCGCCCCTCGCCGGGCCCTGACGACAGATCCGTCGAAGTCAGCGTGCTCATGGATGTCAGCGCGCGGTCTCTGCGGGGGCGGCCGGTGCCGCCGGGGCTGGGCCGCCCGGCGACTGCGCGATCAGCGACACCTTGGTGAAGCCCGCCTGCCCGACGAGGCCCATCACCTGCATGATCTTGCCGTAGGGGACGTCCCGGTCGCCCCGCACCAGGATCACCTGGTCCTTGTCGGAGGCCGCCATCTCGCGCAGGCGCGGAACGAGGCTGTCCATGGTGAACACCTCCTTGGCGATCGACGGGTTGCCGTCCTTGTCGACCGTGACCTCCTGGGGCTTCTTCGACTGCGCCACCTTGGCGGCCGCAGTCTTGGGCAGCTGCACCGGCACGCCGGTGGTCATCAGCGGCGCCGCGACCATGAAGATGATCAGCAGGACGAGCATCACGTCGACCATGGGGGTGACGTTGATCTCGGACATCGGCATGTCGTCGTTGTCGTCATCGTCGCTTGCGCGGGGCGATGCCATCGCCATGGCGGCGTCTCCGAATGAAGGGGTTCGGCCCGAATCGAGCCGGGGTTCGAGGCATCCTTGGCCGCGGCACGCGGCCGACCGGCTGGGCGCCTCGGATCAGGGACGGAGCGCCGGGCCCGCTCGCGACGGGCCCCTGCGCCGAGGGAGACCTACTCGGCGGCCGCGCGGTGCTGCCCGGCCCCCGTCCGCTCGCGGGCGAGGCGATCGCCCAGCAGCGAAATGTAGGACGTGAAGGAGCTTTGGATGCCGCCGATGTCGCCGGCGAGCTTGTTGTAGGCCATCACGGCCGGGATCGCGACGACCAGGCCGATGGCGGTGGCGAACAGCGCCTCGGCGATGCCCGGGGCGACGACGGCGAGCGAGGTGTCCTGGCTCCGCGCGATCGACGAGAAGGAGTTCATGATGCCCCAGACCGTGCCGAACAGGCCGACGAACGGGGCCGTGGAGCCCGAAGTCGCCAGCAGCGACAGGCCGGTGCGCAGGCGCTTCACTTCGAGGCCGAGCGCGCCGCGCATGGCCCGCTCGATCCGCTCGCGCCGTTCGGCCCGGGTCTCGGTCGGGTCCTGGTCGCGCCACGCCTCGATGCCGGCCTTCACGACGTGGCCGGTCAGGCCCTTGTGATTGCCGTCGAGGCTGCCACCGGACCGCACCAGTTTCTCGAACGCCTTCGCCTGACGCCGTGCCGCGGAGAGCCGGATGATCTTCTCGAACACCACCGTCCAGCACGCGATCGAGGCGATGACCAGCAGGATCATCACGCCCTTCACGATCGGGTCGGCCTGCAGGAACAGGCCGAGGAACGAGAAGTCGTGGGCGACCTCGGTCGGGGCTTGTGTCGGGTCCATCAGGGGCTCCTGGGATCGTGGTGTCACGCGGCCTGAGGCCGCCATCGCATCGGGGGGCGGCGAAAGCCGCTGGCCGTCCGGCGGCGCACCGCCGGACGGTTTGGTCGAACCGACCCTTATGGCGCCTGCATCAGCGGTCGAAGGCGAGGCCGGCCTTGCTCTCGGTCTCGGTCCGCTCCAGGCAAGCCTCGCGGGCGGCATCGCCGCCATCGCAGGCCAGGACGTCGTTCAGAAGCACCCGTCCGACCTTGCCGCAGGCGATGCCGGGGAAGTCGAAGATCTTCACGATGGTCTTGCGGGCCGGAAGGGGGCCGAGTTCCACCGCGACGCGCTTCTGGGCCACCCCCTCGGGATCGAACGCGAACAGGTCGACCTTGTAGGATTTGAGGCCGGCGCCCTTGGAATTGTCGACCACCATGGTCACCCGGCACGCCTCGCCCGCGGTCTCGACCTTGTTGAGCTGCAGCTTCAGCGGCGTCTTGTCGGCGCCGGCGTCCTGCGCCAGCGCCGACGCGACCAGGAGCGCCGAGAGTGCGAAGCACGCGGCCGTATCGAGGGCGATCCGACCGATCCGTCGGCGGTACAGTGGGACGCTCAGGGCAAGCACCAGACTGATTTCCTCTTTCCTCAGGGTCGGCCGCAGCCGGACCAGGCCGTCGAAGCGGCCGACTCAGTGAAGCACGACCCGCCGCGGGCAGGCTGCCGGCGCCAGGCGCTCCGCCGCCGCGTCGAGGGTCGCCACAGCGGCACGGACCGCCTCGACCAGACGGGGCGCCGCTTCCCGCCCGGTGATTTCGGCAGCCGCCTCTTCGAGGTCGGCCCAGAGCCGACGTCGGCCACGACCGATCAGGGCGACCAGGGCGCATTCGTGGCCGGTGACCCGGCAGCAGCTCGCCGGCATGAAGGACCAGTCGTCCTCGCGCTCCGCCCTCAGCGCGCGCACGATCGCGACCACGCTCGCGACGAAACGGCAGCCCTCAGCCGCGCCGAGGAGTTGTTCCGCGCCGTCGAAGGCGGCATTCCAGCAGGCGATGTCGCTGGTCATGTACCCGGCCGCGACGAACCGAGCCACCGACAGCGCCAGGATATCGGCCTCGTCGCCGCACACGTCGGCGACACGCTGCATCGCCGCATGACTTGCCGGTGTCGAAGGCGCGCTCATCGGGACTCCACTGCATCCCGTCGGGTTCGGGAACTTCCGGCGAGCGTCCGTCCGACCCGGACGATCACCAGTCGCGGCAGTAGACATGGGCGCTTCCTGGATCAAGGCCCGACGCGAAAATCAGAGCAGTTCCAAACTGTTAGTCGGAAGCGTGGCTGCTCGTGGACTTGCTAAAATATCCCGTTTGAATATGCCGAATTATCCTGGTTCGTTCGCTTTTTCGCGGTGCACTGCTGGGGCGGGTATGAGAATTAAACCGTTCCCTTGATGGGGTTGCCTCCCTCGGCCATATCCCACTCACCGGCGGCGTTCCGCCCGGCGGAGCGCTGTCCTGGACGGGCTCCATAGCGTCGAGGTGCTCGGAGATCCGCGGGCTGCGGCTAGCCTTGGGGTCGGAGGCCTCGCTGTGAGGATGGCGGCCGCAATGACTCGACCCTCGCCCTTCGGGCACCCGTTCCTGCTCGGCTTCGACGAGATCGAGCAGGCGCTCGACCGGGTCGCCAAGGGCGCCAACGACGGGTATCCCCCCTATAATATCGAACGGCTGCCCCGCACGGAGCGCGAGCCTGAACGCTTGCGCATCACGCTCGCGGTGGCCGGCTTCACCCAGGACCAACTCGACGTGACGCTGGAGGAGAATCAGCTGGTCGTCCGCGGCCGACAGGTGGACGAGCGTGAGCGGCACTTCCTGCACCGTGGCATCGCGGCGCGCCAGTTCCAGCGGACGTTCCTGCTGGCCGACGGCATGGTGGTCCTGGGGGCGGATCTGGCCAACGGCCTGCTCTCCATCGATCTCGTCCGCCCGGAACCCGACCGGATCGTGCGCAAGATCGATATCGGTGCGCGCGGCTAGCGGGTCGGCGATCCAGGGTGCGGCGTGAACGCAGCCCAGCGATGCCTGCAATCGATTGATTGGACGCCGGAACACCCCACATCAGGATGGAACCACCGGTGCCTCCGGGACCGGAGGTAGACGCTCTGCCACCCCAGGAGGGCTAGACATGACGAACTTGAACGCATCGCCCCTCACCCCCGCCGATCTCGACCCGACCGAGTTCAACCCGGCGGATCTCGCGGCGCTCGGCGAGGGCCATATCGCCTACGTCCGCCCGATCCGCTCCGACGAGGTGCGTCGCCTGTTCCCGCAGGCCCCGGAACTGATGCCCGGTCTCGACCTGTTCGCCCTGCTCTCGGCGAGCGGCGAGCCGATCATGCTGGCCGATTCGCGGGATGTGGTTCTGGCCAATGCCGTCGCCCAGGACCTCCACGCCGTCAGCCTGCACTGACGCCGGGCAGGCCGTGCTAGTCAGGCGATCTCCGCCACCGCCGCCACGAGCCGCGCAATGTCCTGCGGCCGTGACAGGCGGTGGTCTCCGTCCGCGATCAGCGTGAGCACGGTGCCCTCGGCGGGAAGGCGGCTCACCGTCTTCAGGGCGTGCTGATACGGCACGTCCGGGTCGCGCATCCCCTGCAGGATGTGGACGGGACAGGCGGGGTCGAAGGGGCGCTCGAGCAGCCTGTTGCCGCGACCATCCTCGATCAGCGCCAGGGTGATCGGATCGGGCTCCGGCGCGTAGTCGCTCGGCCGGCGGAGCATACCCTCTCGCTTCATCATCGCGCGGGCCGGTTCGTCGAGGTTGGACCAGATCAGGTCTTCAGTGAAGTCCAGGGCCGGAGCGACCAGCACCAGCGCCGCCGTCGTCTGGCCGAGCGCGGCGCGGTCGCGGGCGGCGAGGCACGCGATCCAGCCGCCCATCGACGAACCGACCAGGATCGGCGGCTCGGGCACGAAGGCCGACAGGACCGCCTGAGCGTCCTCCAGCCAGGACGAGATGGTGCAGTCGGCGAAGGTGCCGCCGGAGGCGCCGTGGCCGGCATAGTCGAACCGCACCAAGGCGCGCTTTTCCTCCGCGGCCCACGCGTCCAGGGCCGCGGCTTTGGTGGCGGTCATGTCGGAGCGGAACCCCCCGAGCCAGACCACCGGCGGCCTCGCGCCCTCTCGAACCCGCACGGCGATCTTGCGTGCGGCCTTACCTTCGCCGACGCTGATGAAGTTCGGCCCTGTATCGGTCATCGATCTCTCCGGTAGGCCTATCTCGATCCTGAAGAAGTCCATCCCTGACCGGATCGGCTTCAGCCTGCGTTTACCAGACCGTAAAGCGCGACCGCGATGCTGGAGCAATGGGTACCAGCATGTTGCAGATGCCGGCGGGAGGCTTGCGTCTCCACGCCGAACGAGCGCGGATGGGTGATGTGACGCGCGGCCTCACGGGCTTCCCCGCCGAAATCGATGTCCTTGCGGGCGCCCGCGTCCTGCAGATCATCCCGGAACTCGATGCCGGTGGCGCCGAGCGGACGACCGTCGACGTGGCCGGCGCCTTGGCCGCGGTGGGCGCCCGGGCCCTGGTCGCCACCGAGGGCGGCCGCCTCATCGGCGAGCTTCAGGCGAAGGGCGGGCATTGGCTCCGTTTCCCGGCCGCGTCGAAGAATCCGGCCAGCATGGCGATCAACGTCGTGCGGCTGATGGCCCTGTGTCGGCGCGAGGGCGTGCAGATCGTCCACGCCCGCTCCCGGGCGCCGGCCTGGGTCGCGCTCGGGGCCGCACGCCGGCTCGGCCTGCCGTTCGTCACGACCTATCACGGCAGCTATTCCGGCCGGACCGGCGTGAAGGTGCTGTACAATTCCGTGATGGCCCGGGGCGACGTGGTGATCGCCAACTCGCGCTACACCGCCGACCTGATCCACCGGCTGCACGCCGAGCAGGCCGGCGACCGCGTCCGGGTCATCCACCGGGGCACGGATCTCGCGGTGTTCAATCCGGTGGCGGTGGGCGCCGGACGGGTCGAGGCCCTGCGCCGGGCCTGGAACGTGGCGCCCCACGAGCGGGTGATCCTGCTCGCGGCCCGCCTGACCGCCTGGAAGGGTCATCGGGTGCTGATCGACGCCGCCGCGCAGATGCGGGATCGGGGCGTGTCGGACCTCGCGGTTGTGCTCGCCGGCGATCCGCAGGGTCGGACGTCCTACGAGCGCGAGCTCGATGCGCTGATCGCCGCCCGGGGCCTGGGCGGCATCGTGCGTCGGGTCGGCCACTGCACCGACATGCCCGCGGCTTTCCGCGCAGCGTCCGTGGTGGCCGTCCCGTCCGTGGAGCCGGAGGCGTTCGGCCGCTCGGCCGTGGAAGCCCAGGCGCTGGGCACGCCCGTGGTGGTCTCCGATCTCGGCGCGGTGCCCGAGACGGTGCTGGCGCCGCCGGACGTCGCGTCCGGCCAGCGGACGGGCTGGCGCGTGCCGCCAGGCGATGCCGGCGCGCTCGCCGCAGCCCTCACCGAAGCATTGTCTCTCGGTGCCAGCGCCCGCGATGCCCTGGTCCGGCGCGGACGGGCCCATGTGGAGGCGAATTTCTCCCTTGAGCGCATGGCCAGCGACACCTTGGCGGTCTACGCCCAGTTGCTCGGGCGGCACACCTGACAAGCCGTGGCCTCCGGGCACGGTGGGCCGGCCAGACGACCCCGGGGTGCCGATTATTTCGCCGACCGCGTCGGCGACCCGTTGACTCTCGTGGAGCTTCCTCCAACGTAGTAGGTCCGGGAGAGACCGGAACGGCTGGCGGTCAGGGGATCCGAGGAACGGGTCGCCAGGTCCGCCGTTTCGTCGTTGCAGCAGGAGACCGAAGCCATTCGTAGACCGATGAGAGCCATGCCGGCCCCGCAGAAGGACGGGCCGCGCGCCAACCGCGACATTCGCGGGGTGCGGGAAGTGCAGCTGATCGACGATACCGGGCAGAACCGCGGCGTCGTCCCCTTCTTCGACGCGCTGACTCTCGCTGAGGAAGCCGGCCTCGATCTCGTGGAGATCGCGCCGAACTCGGTGCCGCCCGTCTGCAAGCTGCTCGATTACGGGCGCTTCCGCTTCAACGAGCAGAAGAAGCAAAACGAGGCGCGCAAGCGGCAGAAGACCGTCGAGGTCAAGGAGATCAAGCTCCGCCCCGGCATCGACAAGCACGATTACGACACCAAGATGAAGTCGGTTCACCGCTTCTTCGAGGAGGGCGACAAGGTCAAGGTGACCCTGCGCTTCCGTGGTCGTGAGATGGCTCACCAGGATATCGGCCTGCGCCTCCTGGAGCGCGTGAAGAACGAGACGGCCGAGATCGCCAAGGTGGAGAGCGAGCCGATGCTCGAAGGCCGCCAGATGATCATGATCCTCGCGCCGCGCTGATCCGCTCGGCCACAGCGATTTACGCCGCCTCCTGACCCGGGGCGGCGTTCGCATTTGTAGCGCTTCCGCAAAGCCGCGGAGGCGACTATCTCGGGGCCATGGCCCTGGCTCCCGAAGAGATCGAACGCTACGCCCGTCACCTGGTCCTGGCCGAGGTCGGCGGCCCCGGGCAGGCACGCCTCAAGGCGGCCCGGGTGCTGGTGATCGGGGCAGGGGGGCTCGGCGCGCCGCTGATCCAGTATCTCGCGGCCGCCGGCATCGGCACGATCGGCATCGTCGACGACGACACCGTCTCGCTGTCGAACCTGCAGCGCCAGGTGATTCACGGCACGCCGGATCTCGGCCGGCCGAAGGTCGAGAGCGCGGCCGACGCGGTCGAACGCCTCAACCCGCACGTGGCGGTGATCCAGCACCCGTTCCGCATCGCGCCGGACAATGCCGTCGACCTGATCGCGGGCTACGACCTCGTCGCCGACGGCTCCGACAACTTCGCCACCCGCTACGCCGTCTCGGATGCCTGCTTCCACGCCGGGCGACCGCTGGTGACCGCTGCGCTCGGCCGGTTCGACGGCACGCTCACCACGATCCGCGCGCACGAGACCGGCCCGGACGGCAAGCCGAATCCGACCTATCGCTGCCTGTTCCCCAACCCGCCGCCGCCCGGCAGCGTGCCGGCCTGCGCGGAGGCCGGCGTGCTCGGGGCGCTGGCCGGCGTGATGGGCTCGCTGATGGCCATGGAGGTGATCCGTGCCGTGGCCCAATTCGGCGAGCTGCTGGTCGGGCGCCTGCTCATGGTGGACGCTCGCTCGATGCGATTCGAGACGCTGCGCTACGGCTGGGACCCGGACAATCCGCTCAGCGGCACCGCGGCCTCAGCCCAGTAGAGCGCCCGGCGGCATCCACGGGCCGTCAGTCTCCGTCTTGCCGAGGCAGCACTTCTTGAACTTCTTGCCCGAGCCGCAGGGACACGGATCGTTGCGCCCGACATCCTTCAACGGATTGCGCTGCGGCTCGCCGGCGCCCTCCGCGGTCCAGTCGAGCGCTTCGACCGGATCGTCGAGATAGCCGTACTGGTAGGGCCCGAGACGATCCCGGTCCTCCGGCTTGGTCTCGGCCTTGCGCAGCGCCTCCTTGAACCAGGCGGCGTCGCTGATCTCGTCGGTGATCCGCCCGTCCGCCCGGGCCGCCGCGGCACGCGGGGCGAGATCGCGAAAGCCCAGATGTGCGATCGCCTCCTCCCAGCCGACCCAGGCCGGTCCCTCCTCGACGGCCGCCTGCGCGTCGTCGAACCGGACCAGCAGCGCGTGCATCGCGTCGCGGTCGATCCGGCCCTCGAGGGTCAGGAAGGTGCAGGCCGACAGCAGCGCCATGCGGGTGAGGTCATCGACCGTGCTGTCGAGGATCAGCCGGAACAGGGGCTGGTGATCCCCGTCGAACAGGCTCGCCACGACCTTGGACAGCGTCGCCGTCACGGCGTCGCCCAGGATCGCGTCGAGCGTGTCCTCGTCCTGCCGGAGGAGCTTGAGGAGCGGCGCGAGGGCGCGCGTGTCCCGGGCATGCGCCAGGACGTGCAGGCCCCAGAACAGGAGGTTCTCCTGCTCCGGGGTGAGCTCGTCACCGTTGGCCGCGGCCTCCAGCAGCGGCAGCGTCGCCTCGGCGATCTCGGCCGGATGTTCGAGCGCCTCCCGCAGCGCCTTGGTCGGCCGGTGCTCGGACGCTGCCAAGTCCTCGATGAGCGCTGCGATCCGGTTCATGCCGCTCTCCTCAGGACCGAAGGGTCGCGCCGGTCCGGCGCGAGACTTCGGTGACGATCTTGGCGCTCACCGCCTCGATCTCGGCATCGGTCAGGGTTCGCTCCACCGGCTGCAGGCGGACCGCGATGGCCACCGACTTGGACCCGTCGGGCACGCCGGCCCCCTCGTAGAGGTCGAACACCTCGACGCCGGTGACCAGCTTGCGCTCCGCCCCCTGGGCCGCCTTGACGATGTCGCCGGCCGGGACGTCGCGGCCGACCACGAAGGCGAAGTCGCGGGACAGCGGCTGGAACTCGGACAGGGCCAGAGCGGGCTTGGCCTTGGTCGGCTTGTGCTTGGGCAGCGGCAGGGCGTCGAGCACGATCTCGAACGCCACCAGGCTGCCCTTGAGGTCCAGCGCCTGCAGGGTCCGCGGATGGACCTCGCCGAACCAGCCGATCTCCGATTTCGGCCCGAAGCGCAGCGTGCCCGAGCGGCCCGGATGGAGCCAGGCCGGGCCGCCCGCAGCCACCTGCAGGCCCCCCGTCGGCACGCCGAGGGCGCCGAGCAGGGCCAGCGCGTCGGCCTTGGCGTCGAACACGTCGACGGTCTTGGCCGCGCCGTCCCAATGGCGCCCGGCGCCCGTCAGGGTGGCACTGCCGCGGCGCACGGCGGCGGCGCGGATGCTCTGCCCTTCCGGCTCGTCCGAGGCGAAGCACTGGCCGACCTCGAACAGGGCCGCGTCCGGGTAGCCGCGGTCGGCGTTGCGCTGCGCCGCCCGCAGCAGGCCCGGCACGAGGCTCGGGCGCATGTCCGACAGTTCGGACGCGATCGGGTTGGCGAGCACGAGGTCGGCGCCGCCACCGCCGAACAGCTCGGCATCGGAATGCGGGACGAAGGACCAGGTCACCGCTTCCATCAGTCCGCGGCTCGCCAGGGCCCGCTTGGCCGTCCGGGTGCGCTTCTGCATGACCGTGAGCAGCGGCCGGCCGATCCCGGCAAGTCGCGGCAGCGGCTTCGGCTCGATCCGGTCCAGGCCGGCGATGCGGATGACCTCCTCGACCAGGTCTGCCTTGCCCTCGACATCGGGCCGCCAGGACGGCGTCAGGACCTTCACCCGGTCACCGGTGCCGGAGATGTGGAAACCCAGCGTCTCCAGGATCAGCTTAATCTCGATTCGCGGCAGCTCGATGCCGGCCAGGCGCCGCACCTCGGTCCAAGGGAAATCGATGATCCGCTCCGCCTCCGGCGGCTCGCCGGCGATCGTCGCCTGGGAGGGCGTGCCCCCGCACAGATCGACCACGAGGCGCGTGGCAAGGTCGAGGCCGGGGATTGTGAAGGCCGGGTCGACGCCGCGCTCGAACCGGTAGCGCGCATCGGTGATGATGCCGAGCCGGCGCCCGGACTGGGCGATGTTGGCCGGATCCCACAGGGCCGATTCGATCAGCACGTCCGTGGTGGTCTCGTCGCAGCCGGAGGCCTGGCCGCCCATGATGCCGGCGATCGATTCGACGCCGGCTTGGTCGGCGATCACCACGGCGTCGTCGGTGAGCGGGTAGGTCCGCCCGTCGAGCGCCAGCAGGCTCTCGCCCTCCTGGGCGCGCCGCACCGTCAGATGACCCGAGACCTTGGCGGCGTCGAACACGTGCAGCGGCCGGCCGCGATCGAAGGTGACGTAGTTGGTGATGTCCACGAGCGCGTTGATCGGCCGAAGACCGATCGCCCGCAGCCGGGCCTGCATCCAGGCCGGCGACGGACCGTTCTTCACGCCCCGCACGAGCCGCAGAGCGAAGAGCGGGCAGAGCCGGCGATCCTCGGGTGCGAAGGACAGGTCGACCTCGACCGGGCAGGGGCCTTCGCCGCGCACACCCGGCGCAGCCTCGTGCTTGAGGGTGCCGATCCCGGTCGCCGCGAGGTCGCGGGCGATGCCGTGCACCGAGGTGCAGTCCGGACGGTTCGGCGTCAGGTTGATCTCGATGACCGCATCGTCGAGCCCGGCATAGAGGGCGTAGCCCTGGCCGACCGGCGCATCGGCCGGGAGTTCGAGGATGCCGTCATGGTCATCCCCGAGTCCGAGTTCCGCCCCCGAGCACAACATGCCGTGGCTCTCGACGCCGCGGATCGTGCCGACCGAGAGGGTGATCGCCTTCCCGGGCACGTAGGTGCCGGGCGGCGCGAACACCGAGACGAGACCCGCGCGTGCGTTCGGCGCACCGCAGACCACCTGGATCGGCGCGCCGGCCCCGGTCTCGACGGTGCAGACCCGGAGTCGGTCGGCGTTCGGATGCTGCTCGGCCGTCAGGATCCGGGCGACGACGTAGGGCTTGAGCGCGGCCGCCTTGTCCTCGACGCCCTCGACCTCGAGACCGATGCGCGTCAGCGTCTCGGCGATGGTGTCGAGGGACGCCTCGGTGTCGAGGTGTTCCTTGAGCCAGGAGAGGGTGAATTTCATCGATCGTAACCTCTCGGCTCAAGAGAGCCGGGCTTTCGTTATGAGGAGGATGGCCAGCTTGCGGCGTTGATCGTCGCCCAGGGACTCAAGAGCCTCCACGGCCTCTCCGGCGCGAGCCACGATCGCGAGTGTTTCATTCTTGTTCACGAGCAGGGCCGGAGGGCTGTAATCGGCGAGGTGACGCCGCTCCTGGAGAAACGCGAAGGTCGCACCGATCCTGGCCACGACAGGTCCGATCTCGGCTGCCTCAGCGGAGGTGAGACGCTTCCTCGCTTGGCCATGATCGAGCATGCGGTAGATGGGCTCCAATTCGCCGGTTCGGCTCCAGCCGACGATCACACTCGCGCAAACGAAACAAAAACCGTGGAAGACGGCGTAATAGGCCGTGCTCACCGCACGTCGCATCGACGCCTTGCGCAAGTTCATCCGACCGCTCTGGTGGGCTAGCGTTTCGGCCACTTCGAGAAGGTCGTAGACGATGGGATTGCCGAGCCGTGGCATTACGGATTCCCACACTCGTCATCCGTTAACACCTCATCATCGGGATATTCGACATTCAGATAGGGGAATCGATCTTCGCCCCGCTCCAAGAGTTGCATCCGCAAATCGGCGTTGGCCCCATTTAATCGCCCTCCGTCAGTAACGCCGGAACCGGGTTTGAAGACCGCTTTCAGGAACAAGGACGGCTCGCCGGAGTGATCGAAGCCAGGATGCACCTCGACCCGCTCGTAACCGGAACTTCCAAGCGTCCGAGCAAGGATCTCGCTGGCGATCGTACGGATCTCGCTCTCAGTCATCATCGCCGCCTCCCGACCTCTCCCTACCCCGTCAGACCGCCGATCAGGCTCGGCACGTCGAGCGGCCGGAAGCCGTAATGGTCGAGCCATCGCACGTCCGCGTCGAAGAACGGACGCAGGTCCGGCATGCCGTATTTCAGCATGGCGATGCGGTCGATGCCGACCCCGAAGGCGAAGCCCTGCACGGCGTCCGGGTCGAGGCCGCAATTGCGCAGGACGTTCGGGTGGACCATCCCGCAGCCTAGGATCTCCAGCCAGTCGTCGCCCTCGCCGAAGCGGATCTCGCCGCCCTTGCGGGAGCACTGGATGTCGACCTCGGCCGACGGCTCGGTGAACGGGAAGAACGACGGGCGGAAGCGCATCTTCACGCCGTCGACCTCGAAGAACGCCTTGCAGAACTCCTCCAGCACCCACTTCAGGTTGGCGATGTTGGCCGCCGTGTCGATCACCAGGCCCTCGACCTGGTGGAACATCGGCGTGTGGGTCTGGTCGGAATCGTGCCGGTAGGTCCGGCCCGGGATGATCACCCGGATCGGCGGCGTCTGAGACCGCATCGTGCGGATCTGGACGGGCGAGGTGTGGGTGCGCAGCACCTTGCGCTTCCCGGCATGGTCCGGCGCCAGGAAGAAGGTGTCGTGCATCTCGCGCGCCGGGTGGCCGGGCGGGAAGTTGAGTGCCGTGAAGTTCAGTTCGTCGGTCTCGATATCGGGGCCTTCCGCGACGGCGAAGCCCATGTCGGCGAAGATCGCCGTGATCTCGTCGATGACCTGGGTGATCGGATGGATCCGGCCGCGGACCTCCGGGGCCTCGCGCAACGGCAGCGTCACGTCGACCCGCTCGGAGGCGAGGCGTGCCTCCAGGGCGGCTTCCATCAGAACGGTCTTGCGGGCGGTGACGGCGCCCTGGATCCGGTCACGCAGGCCGTTGATCAGGGGCCCGCGCTCCTTGCGCTCGTCCGACGTCATCGAGCCCAGCGTCTTCAACAGGTCCGAGACGCTGCCCTTCTTGCCCAGCGCGGCGACGCGCACCGCGTCGAGGGCCGTCTCGTCGGAGGCCGCCGTCACTTGAGCCAGGAGGTCGCGTTCGAGGGTATCGAGATCGGTCATCGCTGCCTTCGAGCAGGGTTGTCGGAGCCGCCGTTGCGGCGTGCTCTCGCGCGTTGTTCGCCGTCGCGCAAGCGTGCGCGTGTCAGGGCCGTGCCCCTGGAACGCAGAAGGCGCGACTCTCGGGAGAGAGCCGCGCCTTCCTGTGTCTCGCCGAGGGCCTGAGGTCAGGCGGCCTTGGCGGTGGTCTCGGGGAGGGCGGCCTTGGCCTTCTCGACCACGGCGGCGAAGCTCGCCGGCTCGTGGATCGCCAACTCCGACAGCGCCTTGCGGTCGACGACGATGCCGGACTTCGCAAGACCGTTGATGAAGCGCGAATAGGTCAGGCCATGCTCCCGGACCGCCGCGTTGAGGCGCTGGATCCAGAGGGCGCGGAACGTGCGCTTCTTATTCTTGCGGTCGCGATAGGCATACTGCATGCCCTTCTCGACCGCCTGCTTGGCGATGCGGATGGTATTCTTGCGCCGGCCGTAATAACCCTTGGCGGCCTTCAGAACTTTTTTGTGCTTCGCGTGACTGGTCACGCCGCGTTTGACGCGGGCCATCGGTTATCTCCTGGTTTCGACGAAAGACAGTGGCAACGGGTGACGAAGGCTTACCGCGCGTTCGGCAGGAAGTACTTCTTCACGTTGGCAGCATCGCCCTCGAACAGGGTCGTGGTGCCGCGCAGGTTGCGGATCTGCTTGGTCGTCCGCTTGATCATCCCGTGGCGCTTGCCGGCCTGGGCGTACATCACCTTGCCGGTGCCGGTGATCTTGAAGCGCTTCTTGGCGCCCGATTTGGTCTTCAGCTTGGGCATTTGGCTCTCCGTTGCGCGAAAATCCCTCCGGGCCGACCCGTGAGGGTCGGATGAGGTGTGCGCGATGATGCTTCTGGTGGAGCAGCACGAGCCGCCACGGCAGCCCTATCGGCCGGGCGGTTCGACGCGGGGCGGCTTATGACAGAAACGCGAAGCCACGGCAACGGCTTCGGCGGCATCGCAGCCCTCCGCTCATACAGCCTGGAAGCAGGCTCGCATCGGGGAATGCGGGGACAGCTTCCGCGCTGCACAAAAGTTATCGAGACAACCTGCAGGCGCAGGAACCATAACCTTGGCCGTCGGTTTCATTCATGTCCCGCTCAGGCCGTCAGAGTTAGACCTCTCGTCAAAGTCGGCCAACCAGGAGACACTTCGTGCGCATTGCCCAAATCGCTCCGTTGTCGGAGGCCGTCCCTCCGAAGTTCTACGGCGGCACCGAGCGCGTCGTCAGCTGGATCACGGAAGAACTGGTCCGCCAGGGCCACGACGTCACCCTGTTCGCCAGCGGCGATTCGGAGACGTCGGCCAAGCTCGCCGCCTGCACGCCCGAGGGCCTGCGCCTGCTCGGCTACCGGGATCACACCGCCAGCCACCTGGCCATGCTGCATCAGGTCCATCGCCGGGCGCACGAGTTCGATATCCTGCACTTCCACATCGACCTGCTCCAGTATCCGATGTTCGAGGATCTGAACCACAAGTGCATCACCACGATGCACGGTCGGCTCGACGTGCCGGACTTCATGCCCGTCTACCGCACGTTCACCGGCATGCCGCTCGTGTCGATCTCCGACAACCAGCGCGAGCCGATGCCGCCGAACGTCAACTGGCTGGCGACGATCCATCACGGCCTGCCGTCGCAGAATTGCCCCTACACCCCCGATGCTGCGGGCGGCTACCTGGCGTTCCTGGGCCGCATCTCCCCTGAGAAGCGCCCCGACCGTGCCATCGAGATGGCGATCCGCTCGGGCACGCCGCTCAAGATCGCCGCCAAGGTCGATAAGGCGGACCAGGATTACTGGGACGAGGTCATCGAGCCGATGACCCATCACCCGCTCGTCGAGTACATCGGCGAGATCAATGAGGAGCAGAAGAAGGCGTTCCTTGGCAACGCCCTGGCGCTTGCCTTCCCGATCGATTGGCCGGAGCCCTTCGGCCTGGTCATGATCGAGGCGATGTCGGCCGGCACGCCGGTGATCGCGTTCCGCAACGGCTCCGTGCCGGAGGTGATCAAGGACGGCGTCAGCGGCGTGCTGTGCGAGACCATGGACGACGCGGTGAACGCGGTGGCCAAGGTCAAGACCATGAGCCGCGAGGGCGTGCGCCGCCATTTCGAGAGCCAGTTCACGGCCGAGTGCATGGTCAAGAAGTACGTCGCCGCCTACGAGGAGCTCCTGTCCCGGGGCGCCGACGTGATCCAGATGCAGAAGTCCGGGTTCCAGCCGCATTACGGCGACGTCAACGGCTCCGCGCGTCCGGCCATCTCGGTCGCCGCGATGCCGGCCTAAGATCCGGCATCGGGCTTGCGAGAGACGGCCAGCCCGGCCTAGCGTCGTAAAGGCGCCTCATCCGAATGGTCACGAGGGCCGCCGCATCAGCGTTGATGCGGCGGCCCTCTCGATTCGTACCCTCACACGCACTCGGAGACGTTCTGCATGGCGGCGGAGAATACGGCGGCCCACGACGCGACCGCGCGGACACAGGGCGGCACCGTCTCGGTAGCCCCTGGCTTCCAGGACGCTGACGATGTGCTGCCGACCTACCACATCGAGGCTCACACCTCGCTGGTCGAGCGCCCGCTGCGGGCCCTGAAGTTCGGCGAGGCGTTCGGCGTCCTGGATTCCTACGGGGATATCGGCGTCCAGCCCGGACCGGAGGGCCTGTACTTTCAGGACACCCGGTACCTGTCCCGCCTGGAACTCACGGTGGAGGGCCAGCGTCCGCTGATGCTGTCCTCGGTGATGCAGGACGACAACGGCGCTCTCAGCGTCGACATGACGACGCCCGACATCCGCCTCGACGCCCACGACGAGACCTCGATCCCGCGCGAGACCATCGCGATCGAGCGCACCAAGTTCCTGTTCCGGGGCGCCTGCTACGACCGCATCGGCCTGCGCTCGTTCGATTCCAAGCATCGCCGCCTGCGCATCGCCATCACGTTCGATGCCGATTACCGCGACCTGTTCGAGGTGCGCGGGACGGACCGCAAGGAGCGCGGCAAGCGCGGCGTCCTGGTGGCGAGCGACCGGGAGGTGCAGTTCCGCTATGTCGGGCTCGATGAGATCGTGCGCACGACCTCCCTCCACTTCGGCCCGAAGCCGGACGTGATCGAGCCGGGCCGCGTGGCCTTCGACGTGTCCCTGCCGCCGGAGGGCCGTGCCTCCCTGTTCATCCGCGTGGCCTTCGAGGCACACCGGGCCTTCACGAAGCCCCCGGGCGCCGAGATGGTCGGCGAGGACGCGGCCGCCAAGCTGACCCTGGCGGCCAATGTCGGCGGCGCCCGTCGCGAGCCGAAGGACCTCGCCGAGGGCATGATCTTCGCCCGGGCCTATCGCGATTCGCGTCGGGACCTGCGCGAGCTGACGGCGGGGATCACCACGATCATCTCGTCGAACGACCAGTTCAACGAGGGCCTGTGCCGGGCCACGGCCGACCTCTACATGCTGGCGAGCCGCACGCCGGAGGGGATCTACCCGTTCGCCGGCATCCCCTGGTATTCCACGGTGTTCGGCCGCGACGGCATCATCACCGCCATGATGGCGCTGTGGATCGATCCGAAGTTCGGCCGCGGCGTCCTGCGCTACCTCGCCGCGACCCAGGCCCGGGCGGTCGACCCTGCCGCCGACGCCCAGCCCGGCAAGGTGCTGCACGAGACCCGCCGGGGCGAGATGGCGATGCTCGGCGAAGTGCCGTTCCGCCATTACTACGGCACCATCGACGGCACGCCGCTCTTCGTGATGCTCGCCTGGGAGTACTACGCGGTCACGGGTGACCTCGAGACCATCAAGGCGATCTGGCCATCCCTGGAACTCGCCCTCGAATGGATGGACCGGTACGGCGACCGCGACGGCGACGGCTTCGTCGAATACGCCCGCGACACCGACAAAGGCCTCGAGAACCAGGGCTGGAAGGACAGCCACGATTCGATCTTCCACACCGATGGCCAACTCGCCAAGGGCCCGATCGCGCTGTGCGAGGTGCAGGGCTACGTCTACGCCGCCAAGAACGGCATGGCCAAGCTCGCGGCGCTGCTCGGGCACGATCCGATGGCCGAGCGCCTGTCGCAGGAAGCCACCGCCCTGCGCGAACGCTTCGACGCCGCGTTCTGGAACGAGGAGATCGGCACCTACGCGCTGGCGCTGGACGGCTCCAAGAAGCAGTGCGCCGTGCGCTCGTCGAACGCCGGGCACGCCCTGTTCACCGGAATCGCCAAGCCGGAGCGGGCCGCCCGGGTCGCCGAGACCCTCCTGGGCAAGGACGGCTTCAACGGCTGGGGCGTGCGCACCATCGCCAAGGGCGAGGCGCGCTACAACCCGATGTCGTACCACAACGGCTCGATCTGGCCGCACGACAACGCCCTGATCGCGATGGGGCTGGCCCGCTACGACCGCAAGCACGAGGCGGCGCGCATCTTCCAGGGGATGTTCGACACCTCGCTCTACCAGGACCAGAAGCGGCTGCCGGAACTGTTCTGCGGCTTCATGCGCCGGCGCCAGCGCGGTCCCGTGGCGTACCCGGTGGCCTGCAGCCCGCAGGCCTGGGCCGCGGCAGCGCCCTTCGCGTTCCTGGCCGCCTGCCTGGGCCTGGAACTCGACCACGACCGCAACAGCGTCCGGTTGAAGAATCCGGTCCTGCCCGGATTCCTCGACGGCGTGACGCTCTACAACGTCAAGCTGGGTCACTCGCGCCTGGACATCCGGTTCCAGCGCTACGACGACGACGTCACGGTCTCGGTGCTGCGCCGCCACGGCGACGTGCAGCTGATCGTGACGAAGTAGGCGGGCCCGCCAGTCGCCGCGGCCCGGTGACGGCGCCGCGGCGGCTGGCTTGCAGCCGACGTTAGGCTTTGTTCATGGCAGGTCGAGGACGGGACAGCTGACACGCCCCTTCCCGGACGCCTGGACCGTCAGTGGAATGTGCTCCGGGACCCCGGAGGGGGACGCGCCGCGAGGCGGCAACAATGAATGATTTAGCGGACGCTTCGCGGGTCTTCGTGCTGGGTCCCGGATCGCATTCCGCTGCTGCTGCATACGCCCGGGAAAAGGCGCTGCGCGAACGGCAATGTTCTCGGATGATAGCTTCTCGTCGGTCTCCCGTCTGCGGACCGCCCGACTTGGTGTAAGGGGCAACGTCAGCCCATCCGTCCCGGGACACGCCCCATGCCGGCCGCTCAATCCGCTCTGTCGCTCGCTCAGGCGCTGATCCGCTGTCCCTCCGTGACGCCTGAGGATCGCGGCGCCCTCGATATCGTGGCGCAGGCATTGAGCGGAGCGGGCTTTTCGGTGGAGCGCCCGGTCTTCGCCGAGCCGGGCTATCCCGATACGCCAAACCTGTACGCGCGCATCGGCACGCGCGGCCCCTGCCTCGTGTTCGCCGGCCACACCGACGTGGTGCCGGAAGGCGACGGGGCCTGGCGCCACGGACCGTTCGACGGGGCGGTGGCGGACGGCATGCTCTACGGCCGCGGCGCCGCCGACATGAAGGGCGGCATCGCCTGCATGCTGGCCGCGACCCTGGCGTTCCTGGGCCGCAGGGGCAGCGACTTTGCCGGCTCCATTGCCTTCCTGATCACCGGCGACGAGGAGGGGCCGGCGGTCAACGGTACGGTGAAGCTGCTCGACTGGGCCCGTGCCCGGGGCGAGCGCTTCGACCATTGCCTGCTCGGCGAGCCGACCAATCCGGGACGGCTCGGCGAGATGATCAAGATCGGCCGCCGGGGCTCGCTCACCGGCAAGCTGACCGTGCTGGGCCGCCAGGGCCACGTCGCCTACCCGCACAAGGCCGAGAATCCGATCCCCGGGCTGCTGCGGCTCGCCTCGGCGCTCGTCGCGGAGCCGCTCGACGGCGGCACGGCGCATTTCGACGCCTCGAACCTCGAATTCACGACGATCGACGTCGGCAACCCGGCCACCAACGTGATCCCGGCGACCGCCCGGGCGACCTTCAACGTCCGGTTCAACGACGACTGGACCGCGGAGAGTCTGGGCGCCGAACTCCGCGGGCGGCTGGAGCAGGCCGCCGGCAACGCGATCCGCTTCAGCCTGGACCTGCAGCCCTCGAACGCACCCGCCTTCCTGACCCGGCCGGACGCCTTCGTGGATCTCGTCTCCGAGGCGATCCGGGCCGAGACCGGCCTGACGCCCGCCCTGTCGACCACCGGCGGCACCTCCGATGCCCGCTTCATCAAGGATGCCTGCCCGGTGATCGAGTTTGGCCTCGTTGGCGAGACCATGCACCAAGTGGATGAATGCGTGGCCGTGGCGGATCTCGACCGCCTGACGGCAATCTACGAACGGGTGCTGGAGGCGTATTTTTCGGCACAGGACTGATCGGACGGCGCGTTCCGATCCGGTCCGATCCGGCTTCCCATCCCGCCCTCATCCTGACCTGATTGCGCCATCGGGCCTCGAAGGAGCCCTTCAGATGGCTCGGCGATCCCGGGAGGACTCCTCCGAGGCCTCCGCTTCGCTCCGGCACCTAAGGATAAGGGAGAGATAGGATCCCCGTTGCCACGAACCGTCTTCCGCCGGAAATCGCGATTTCGAATACGCGGTCAGGCGTAATCCACCCCCACGAACGTCAACCCGGCGGCCGGCGCGAGCGGCCCGCACCGGCGCTTCTCGCCGGAGGCCAGGATGTCGGCGACGTCGTCGGCCGAGAGCCGGCCGCAGCCGGCGAGCATCAGCGTTCCGACCATGGCCCGGACCTGATGGTGCAGGAACGAGCGCGCGCAGGTCGTCACCACGATCTCCTCGTGCAACGCCATCGTCGTGCGGGCGACGTCGAGCCGTTCCAGGGTCCGGATCGGGCTGTTGGCCTGGCATTCGGCGGCACGGAACGCGGAGAAGTCGTGCAGGCCGACGAGGCGCTGCGCGGCGCGGTCCATCGCGTCCGGATCGAGCGGCCAGGGCACCTGCCAGACATGGGCGCGGGTGAGCGCGGCGGGGCTGCGGCGGTTGAGGATCCGATAGCGGTAGTGCCGGCGGATCGCGGAGTAACGCGCATCGAAGCTCGTCGGGACGATCTCGGCCGAGAGGATCGCCACCGGCCGGGGGCGCAGGTGGGCGTTCAGCGCATCCCGCACCGTGTCGGCCCGCCAATCCTTGACGAGGTCGAGATGGGCGACCTGATGGATGGCGTGCACCCCGGCATCGGTCCGGCCGGCGCAGGTCAACCGGGATTGCTCGCCGGAGAAGCGGGTCACCGCCGCCTCGATCGCCCCCTGGACCGTGGGCGCCGCGGTCTGGCGCTGCCAGCCGCAGAACGGCGTGCCGTCGTATTCGATGACGAGCTTGTAGCGGGGCATCAGCCGAGACGCGTGCCGGGCGCGATGCGCGCGCCGCGCACGAACTCCGCCCCGCTGGCGCTGCCGCCCTTGCCGGCCCGCCGCAGTTCCAGCAGCCGGATCGCGCCCGCGCCGCAGGCGACCAGGCCCTCCGCGTCTAGGAGCGTCCCCGGCGCACCGGCGCCCTCTGCTGCCGACGCCCGGAGCACCTTCACCCGCTCGGGCCCCTTGCCGAGATCGAGCTCGAAGAACGCACCGGGGAAGGGCGACAGGCCGTTGACGTGGTTCGCCACCTGCCCGGCCGGACGCGACCAGTCGATCCGCGCCTCGTCGTTGCCGATCTTGTGCGCGTAGACCACGCCCTCAGTGGATTGCGGCGTGAAGGTCAGGTCGCCGCGGCCCAGGCGTTCCAGGGCCTCGGACATCAACGCGGCGCCCACCGGCATCAGCGCGTCGTGCAACGCGCCGGCGGTCATGCCCGGCGTGATCGGGACCCGCGCCTCCAGGGCCACCGGTCCGGTATCGAGCCCAAGCTCCATGCGCATGACCCCGACGCCGCTCTCGGCATCGCCAGCCATCACGGCGCGCTGGATCGGCGCGGCACCGCGCCAGCGCGGCAGAAGCGATCCGTGCAGGTTCAGGCATCCATGCCGGGGCAAGTCGAGGATCGCCTGGGGCAGCAGCATGCCGTAGGCGACCACCACGGCGACGTCGGTCGCGTGCCCGGCGAAGGTCTCGGCGGCCTCCGGCGTCCGCAAGGTCCCCGGTGTCAGCACCGGGATCCCGAGCGTGTCCGCGAACGCGTGGACCGGCGAGGGGCGCAGGTTCATGCCGCGGCCGGCCTTGGCCGGGGCCCGGGTGTAGACTGCGGCGATCTGGTGGCCGTCCTGCGCGATTCGAGCGAGCGTCGGCACCGCGAAATCCGGCGTGCCCATGAAGACGATGCGCATGGCGGTCACGCCGCGTCGCGCTTGGCCGCCTTGGTGAAGCGCTTGATCACCCGGTCGCGCTTCAGCTTCGAGATGTGGTCGATGAACAGCACGCCGTTCAGGTGATCTATCTCGTGCTGGATGCAGGTCGCCAGCAGGCCGTCGGCCTCGATCTCCTGCACCGTACCCTCGATATCGCGGAACTTCACCCGGACCCGGTCGGGCCGCTCGACCTCGGCGTAGTATTCCGGGATCGACAGACAGCCCTCGTCGTAGATCCGCTTCTCCGCCGAGGCCCAGACGATCTCCGGATCGATGAACACACGCGCGTCGCGCACGCCCTCTTCCTTCGAGGTGTCGATGGTCACGACCCGCTTGGCGACGCCGACCTGGATCGCCGCCAGCCCGACGCCCGGCGCGTCGTACATCGTCTCGAACATGTCGGCGACGAGCGTGCGGATCTCGGGCGTGATCGGCCCGACCGGATCGGAGACGCGGCGCAGGACGGCGTCGGGGAGGATGACGAGCGGACGGATGGTCATGGCGGAAACCGGCAGGGGGCGCGCATCGAACCTGTGCCCCGGGGATCCCGAGGCAATATGGCGTGGGTCGGGGCCGGTCAAATTCCGATGCTCCGACCCACCCCTATCAAGGGTTGCCGCGCGGTCCGCGCTACCGGCTCAGCTCAGAACGCCGTGCGGCTGCGGATCGCCGCGGTGAGCGTGCCCTCGTCGAGGTAATCCAGCTCGCCGCCGACGGGGACGCCGTGGGCCAGCCGCGTCACCTTACGGTCGAGGTGTCGGATCGACTCGGTGACGTAGTGGGCGGTGGTCTGGCCGTCGACGGTGGCGTTCAGCGCCAGGATGATCTCCTTGACGGCGGGATCGGCCGCGCGCTCCACGAGGCTGGCCAGGTTCAGGTGCTCGGGCCGCACGCCGTCGAGCGCTGAGAGGACGCCGCCGAGCACGTGGTAGCGCGACTTGACCGCCCCGGACCGCTCGAGCGCCCAGAGGTCCGATACGTCCTCCACCACCACCAGGGTCGTGGGATCGCGCTCGGTGTCCTGGCAGATCGTGCACGGCTCGGAGGTATCGACGTTGCCGCAACTCGTGCACACCACGATGCGCTCCGCCGCCACCCGCATGGCGTCGGCCAGCGGGGCGAGCAGCGTCTCGCGCTTCTTGATCAGCTGGAGCGCGGCCCTGCGCGCGGAACGCGGTCCGAGACCCGGCATCCGGGACAGAAGCTGGATCAGGCGTTCGATCTCGGGGCCGGCGACGGCTTGGGGCATCATGCCTCTTGGCGGGGATCAACGGTGGGAATTTCGAAGGTCGGGACGTCGAAACGTCCGGCAGGGCATAGCCGCCACCGGGCAACGCGCAAGGGCGCATCTCAGCCCACCCAGGATATGGGTATTCCCGACGCGTTCTGCTCCGACCCAAATTAAGAATACCGAGCAGCAATGGGTTACACTAGGCGCCACTTGCGATCAGCACTGTGGTCAAACACGCTCCATGATGTTGCGGGCGCTCAGCAACACCCAGTAAGACGGCAACGCTTGGCCGCCTATCCAGTATGGGGGCGAGCAACCGGGGAACGGTGATCCAGCGTGCGGCGGTCCTGTACGCCCGCACGGACGTCTCCCGGGTTAGTCCCGGACGCCCCTGGCGTCCGGTCTTGTCGCGTCGACGGCACGAACAGGGGCCCCGGGAGACACGCTCTTGACCAACATCGGTGATCACAACGCGGCCCACGATGCCGACGCGGCCGGCTTCCGCGCGCTGAAGGCCGTCCACTGGAATTTCGAGGCCCCGCGCCTCTACGAGGAGGCGCTCGCCCGCAAGGAGGGCCAGCTCGCCCGCGGCGGCGCCTTCGTGGCGACCACCGGCAGCCATACCGGCCGCTCGCCCAAGGACAAGTTCGTGGTGCGCGATGCCAGCACCGAGAACGAGATCTGGTGGGAGAACAACGGCGCGATCACGCCGGAGCAGTTCGCGGTCCTGCACCGGGACTTCCTCAAGCATGCCGAGGGCAAGGAGCTGTTCGCCCAGGACCTCTACGGCGGCGCCGACCCGGCCCACCGGGTCAAGGCCCGGGTGTTCACCGAGTTCGCCTGGCACTCGCTATTCATCCGCAACCTGCTGATCCGGCCGGACCGCTCCGAGATCGCGTCCTACGTACCGGACCTGACGATCATCGACCTGCCGAGCTTCCAGGCGGATCCAGCCCGGCACGGCTGCCGGTCCAAGACCGTGATCGCCATCGACTTTTCCAAGAAGCTCGTGCTGATCGGCGGCTCGGCCTACGCGGGCGAGATGAAGAAGTCGGTCTTCACCTACCTGAACTACATCCTGCCCGGCCAGAACGTGATGCCGATGCACTGCTCGGCCAACGCCGCGCTCGACGCCGAGGGCGGCTCGGCGATTTTCTTCGGCCTGTCGGGCACCGGCAAGACCACCCTGTCGAACGATTCCTCGCGCCAGCTGCTCGGCGACGACGAGCACGGCTGGTCGGACGAGGGCATCTTCAACTTCGAGGGCGGCTGCTACGCCAAGACGATCCGCCTCTCGCGCAATGCCGAGCCCGAGATCTACGCCACCACGGAGCGCTTCGGCACCGTGATGGAGAACGTGGTGATCGATCCGGTCAGCCGCGTGCCGGATTTCGACGACGGGTCGCTCACCGAGAACACCCGCTGCGCCTACCCGCTCGACTTCATCGCCAACGCCAGCGCCACCGGCCGGGCCGGGCATCCGAAGAACATCGTGATGCTGACCTGCGACGCCTTCGGGGTGATGCCCCCGATCGCCAAGCTCACCGGCGCCGAGGCGATGTACCACTTCCTGTCGGGCTACACCGCCAAGGTCGCCGGCACCGAACGCGGACTCACCGGGCCGGAGGCGACGTTCTCGACCTGCTTCGGCGCGCCGTTCATGCCCCGGCACCCGAGCGCCTATGGCAACCTGCTGCGCGACCTGATCGCCAAGCACGAGGTCGATTGCTGGCTGGTCAACACCGGCTGGACCGGCGGCGGCGTCGGCACCGGCCGGCGCATGCCGATCCGCGTCACCCGCCGCCTGCTCGCCGGGGCCCTCGACGGGTCTCTCGCCCAGGCGGAGTTCCGCCGCGACCCGTATTTCGGCTTCGCGGTTCCGGTCTCGGTCCCGGGCGTCGAAGCGGACATCCTCACCCCGGTCAAGACCTGGGGCAACAAGAGCGCCTTCGTCGAGACGGCGGCGCGGCTGGTGAAGATGTTCGACGACAACTTCAAGCGCTTCGAGGCCCACGTCGATTCCGACGTGCGCGCCGCCGGGCCGACCGCGCAGGCCATCGCCGCCTAAGACGCGGATCGGGCGGCGGTTGCCGCTGCCGCCCGTTCACCCGAGCCCGCTCAGCAACTTCGCCAGCAGCGCGTTCAGCGTGCGCTGCTGGCCATCCGTCAGGACGGCCAGGACCCTGCGCTCGGTCTCGACATGGACCGGCAGCAGGGCGTCGATCAGCTTTTTTCCCTCATCCGTCAGCGCCACCAGCGTCCCGCGCCGGTCCGTCGGATGTTTTCGCCGCGCGATCAGACCGGCCTTCTCCAGGCGGTCGATCCGCGCGGTCATCCCGCCCGACGAGATCATCGCCGCGTCGCACAGGGCCGTCGGCGTCAGCGCATAAGGCGCGCCGGACCGCCGCAAGGTCGCGACCACGTCGAACTCGCCTTGCTGCAGGCCGAACTCGGCGAAGACCGGATTGAGCCGGTCCCGCACCACAAGCTGCGCCAGCTCCGTCAGCCGCCCCAGGACCTCCATGGGGAAGGCCTCGATGTCGGGCCGCTCGCGCCGCCACTGCGCCACGGCCTGCGCCGCACGGTCCGTCACACGCCCTCCCCTTTGCCTAGATATCTTGACGTCAAGATACTTCCCATCGAGATTTTAGGCTGAGAGAATCGCACGGGCAATCGTGTGGGAATCACCGCTGCGGATGGAGGAGGCGATGGCTCTGCCGGTCCAAACCACCATGGGTCACATTGCGGTGTCGGCTCACCTCCTGCTCCTGTTCACCGGGTCGTTGTTGGGCCTGACGACCGTCGTGGCCGGTCTCGCCGCCGGGCTGGGCTGGCCGCCGATCGCGTTCCTGTTCTGGTCGGCGCTCGGCGGCGGGCTGATCCTGGCCATCCTCGCCCTGGCGGCTGGTGAGAGGTTGACGCCGTCGCCCGCGCTCCTGCGCTACGGGCTGCAGGCCGGACTTTTGAGCTTCGCGCTGCCCAACATCCTGTCCTTCGCGGCAATCCCGCATGTCGGCTCCGGCTTCGTGGCGCTCTGCCTCGCCTTCCCGCCCTTGCTGACCTACGGCCTCGCCCTGGTCCTGGGGATGGATCGGCTGTCGGTTCAGGGGCTGGCCGGCATGGCGCTGGGACTCGGGGGCGCGATGCTGTTCGCCGCCTCACGCCTGACCGGAGCCGAGGGAGGCGGGCTCTGGACTGCGCTCGCGCTCGCGGCGCCGGTCAGCGTCGCAGCCGGCAACATCTATCGCACGGTGGCATGGCCCGCCGACGCGCCGCCGCGGCTGCTGGCGCCGGTCATGGTGCTGATCGCCGCGGCGATCGTCGGCGCCTACGCGGTGATCTCCAAGATCCCGCTCCTGGCGGCAACTTCCGTCCACACAGCCGGCCTGCTGCCCCTCCAGGCGGCGATCATCGCCGGGACCTACGCGCTGTTCTTCGTCTTGCAGAAGCGCAGCGGCCCGGTCGGGCTGAGCCAGATCGGCTGGATCGGGGCGATCACCGGCAAGGGGCTCGCCGTTGTGCTTTTGGGCGAGAGCGTGCCGCCGATCCTCGCGCTGGCGATTCCGCTCATCCTGGCCGGGATCGTCCTGGTGAGCCGCCGGCCGCGGTGAGGCGGACGCAGCTTGAGCCCGCTCCTAGAACGGCAGCTTCATGCCGGGCGGCAGGGGCAGGCCCTTGGTCAACTCTGCCATCCGCTCCTGCATAGTCGCCTCGGCCTTGCCGCGGGCGTCGTTGCAGGCGGCCACGATCAGGTCTTCGAGGATCTCGCGCTCGTCGGCGACCATCAGGGACGGGTCGATGCTGACGCCCTTCATCTGGCCCTTGGCGGACATGGTCACCCGCACGGAGCCGCCGCCCGAGGCGCCGGTTACCTCGATCTCGTCGAGCTCGGCCTGCAGGGAGCCCATCTTCTCCTGCATGGCCTGAGCCTGCTTCATGATGCCCATCAGGTCGCGCATGCAGCTCTCTCGTGTGGTGTCTCGGTCAGTCTAGTTGGGTATCGCGTCGGCTCGCCGCCATGTGCGGCGGCGCCTGCGTGTCAGAAGTCGTCGTCCGGGGCCTCGTCCGCCGGCACCGGATCGCCGTCCCCCGGGATCTCCTGATGGGGTGAGGGGAGCGGCGCGGTCTCCCGCACATCCACGATCTCCGCGCCGGGGAAGCGGGTCAGCACCTCACGAACGAACGGGTCGGCGGCGGCATTCTCGCGGCGGGTCTCTGTCGCGGCCTTCACGGCGGCGTCGAGGGTCGGGGCGCCGGCCTCCTTCGAGACCGCGACGACCCAGCGCTGGCCGGTCCAGCGCAGGATCGCGGCGGCGATATCGGTGGCGAGCGTCGCCCGGCCGCCCGGGGCGAGGGCGAACTCGATCCGCCCTTCCTCGAAGCGTACGAGGTGGACGTCGCGCTCCAGCGCGGTCTTCAGCAGGATGTCGCGGTTGGCGTCGGCCAGCGCCACCACGTCCTCGTAGCGGGCCAGCCGCGGCGCGGGCGGAGCAGCCGGCCGCTCGGCCGGGGCGGCCATGACGGAGGGAGCCGCCCTCGCCACCGGCGCTGCAATGGGGGCCGCCATTGGGGCGGCAGCGGGCGCCGCCATCGGTGCGGAGACCGGCATGGGGCGGGAAGCGACGGCCGCCGCCGTCTGTCCGCCGCCACGCAGGTCGGGGATCGGCGGCAGGGGCGGACGGCCGGAGGATGGCGGTGCCTCCTCGGCCGGTGCCGCCGCAGCCTCGGCCTTGAGCTGGCGCAGGGCCTCGTCCGGTGTCGGCAGGTCGGCCGCGTAGGCCAGGCGGACGATCGCCATCTCGGCCGCCGCCAGGGGGCGGGGCGCGGCCTGGACCTCGGGGATCGCCTTGAGCAGGATCTGCCAGGCCCGCGACAGGGCGCGGATCGAGAGCTGTTCCGCGAACTGACCGCCGCGGACCCGCTCGGTCTCGCTGAGCGTCGGGTCGGAGGCGGTCTCCGGCACGGCCTTGAGGCGGGTCACGAGGTGGGTGAAGGCCGCGAGGTCGGACAGTACCACCGACGGGTCGGCGCCGGAATCGTACTGGGCCCGCAGCTCCGCAAAGGCCGCCGGCACCGAGCCGCGCATCACCGCCTCGAACAGGTCGAGGATGCGCGCCCGGTCGGCGAGCCCGAGCATGTCGCGCACGCTCTGGGCCGTGACCGCGCCGGCGCCGTGTGCGATGGCCTGGTCGAGCAGCGAGAGCGCATCGCGGACCGAGCCCTCGGCGGCCCGCACGATGGCGCCCAGCGCCTCCTCCTCGGCCTCGACTTTTTCCGCCGCGCAGACCTTGGCGAGATGGGCGTGCAGGACCGGCGCCTCGACCCGGCGCAGGTCGAACCGCTGGCAGCGCGACAGGATCGTCACCGGGACCTTGCGGATCTCCGTGGTGGCGAACACGAACTTGGCGTGGGGCGGCGGCTCCTCGAGCGTCTTCAGGAAGGCGTTGAACGCCTTCTCGGACAGCATGTGGACCTCGTCCACGATGTAGACCTTGTAGCGCGCCGAGACCGGTCCGTAGCGGATGCCGTCGATGATCGCGCGCACGTCGTCGATGCCGGTATGCGAGGCGGCATCCATCTCCAGCACGTCCATGTGCCGGGATTCCATGATCGCGGCGCAGTGCAGGCCGAGTTCCGGCATCGACACGGTCGGGCCGGTATCGGGAACTCCGGCGCGGGCGTAGTTGAGGCCGCGGGCGAGGATGCGGGCGGTGGTGGTCTTGCCGACCCCGCGCACGCCGGTCAGCATCCACGCCTGCGGTATGCGGTTGGCCGAGAACCCGTTGGCCAGTGTCCGGACCATCGCGTCCTGGCCGATCAGGTCGCCGAAATTGGTCGGGCGGTATTTCCGCGCGAGCACCCGATAGGGCGTCACCGCGCCAGCGGGGCTCGCGAACCCGGGCAGGCCCGGCTCGTCGTCAGGCGTGCCGGTCGTAGCGTCCATGCCGTATCGGGTCGGGCTGCCGAGCGCCAAGAAACGAGGCAAGAAATAAGGTGGGAGGCTGGACGAAGACCCGCTCGGTCTCGTTAGGGCTGCTTCCTTCCGGACCTGACCCGGTTGGCGAGTGAAACGTCCCTCGCCAACCCCCCGCCGGCTATATGGCCGGGCTCTTTGCCGAACGCAAGCGCCGGCTACTCGGCCTTGCGCTTGACCACAGCAAGGGTCTTGGGATCGAGCTTCAGGTCGAACTGCTTGCCGCTGGCGTCGATGGCGTCGTCCACCTCGATCATGCCGTCGTCGAGTTCGATCTCCTTCCACTTGGTGAAGCCCTCCTGGCGGAGCACGGCCTCGACCTTGGCCTGCTGGTCGGGCGGCAGCTTCTCGTCGGCCCGGGCGACGCTGGTGAGGCCGGCGGCCAGGGTGAGGGCGAGGAAGGGGGCGGCGAGGCGCATGAGGGGCTCCGTGTCTTCGTTGCGTGCCGGCTTTGAACAGGAAGAGGACGCCGAGGTTCCGGCCTGACCGCGATCCTCTTGAGGCCGCTTCGATTTTCCCGCACAGCTAAGGTTGCCCGTCGCGCCGCTCCGGCGCCGGGGCCCAGGACTGCCGACCTATGGTCACACGCGTCGCCACCGTGGCGTTCGAGGGGATCGAGGCCCGGGCCGTGGACGTGCAGGTCCAGATCATCCCGGGCAACGTCGTCTTCAACGTGGTCGGCCTGCCCGACAAGGCGGTGGCCGAATCGCGCGAGCGGGTGCGTGGCGCGCTGATCGCCTCGGGTCTTGCGCTGCCGGCCAAGCGCATCACCGTCAACCTCGCCCCGGCCGACTTGCCGAAGGAAGGCTCGCACTACGACCTCCCGATCGCGCTCGGCGTCATGGCGGCGATCGGGGCGATCCCAGCCGACGCGTTGGGGGGCTATTGCGGGCTCGGCGAGCTGGCTTTGGACGGCAGCATCACGGCGGTGAACGGCGTGCTGCCGGCCGCCATCGCGGCGGGGGCGCGCGGCCTCGGGCTGATCTGCCCGGCCGCGACCGGGTCCGAGGCGGCCTGGGCGGGTGGCGATCTCGACGTGCTCGCCCCGCGCTCGCTGATCCAGCTCGCCAACCACTTCAAGGGCAGCCAGGTCATGGCCCGGCCGGAACCGTCCGTGGCCAGCCTGGCCGGACCGCTGCCGGATCTCTCCGATATCAAGGGTCAGGAGGGGGCCAAGCGGGCCCTGGAGATTGCGGCGGCGGGCGGTCACAACCTTCTGATGAACGGGCCGCCCGGCTCCGGAAAGTCGATGCTCGCCGCCCGTCTGCCGTCGATCCTGCCGCCGCTGACGCCGCGGGAATTGCTCGACATCTCCATGATCCAGTCGGTGGCGGGCCAGCTGAAGGGCGGCGCGCTCTCGAACCGCCGGCCGTTCCGGCAGCCGCATCATTCCGCCTCGATGGCGGCCTTGGTCGGCGGCGGTCTCGGCGCGCGACCCGGGGAGGTGTCGCTCGCCCATGGCGGCGTGCTGTTCCTGGACGAATTGCCCGAGTTCAACCCGCAGGCGCTCGACAGCCTGCGCCAGCCGATGGAGACCGGGGAGGTGATGATCGCCCGGGCGAACCACCGGGTGACCTACCCGGCGCGCTTCCAGCTCGTGGCGGCCATGAACCCGTGCCGCTGCGGGCAAGGCTTGGAGCCGGGCTATGCCTGCCGGCGCGGGCCGAACGCGCGCTGCATGGCGCAGTACCAGTCCCGGATCTCCGGGCCGATGCTCGACCGGATCGACCTGCGCATCGAGGTCCCGGCGGTCACGGCCGCCGACCTGATCCTGCCGCCGCCGGCCGAGGGCTCCCGCGAGGCCGCCGCCCGGGTCGCCGAAGCCCGCACGCTCCAGACGACGCGCTATGCCGCCCGCGCCCTGCCGGCCGCCACCACCAACGCCACATGCCCGGCGACGCTGATCGAGGAGGTGGCGAGCCCCGATGCCGAGGGGACGGCCCTAATCCGGCAGGCGGCCGAGAGCATGCGGCTCTCCGCCCGCGGCTTCCACCGGACCCTCCGGGTGGCGCGCACGCTGGCCGACCTCGACGGCGAGGCGCAGGTGCGCCGGCTGCACCTGGCCGAGGCCTTGTCCTATCGGGGCCGGAGCGACGCGTCCGCGGCGGCCGCGTGAGCGCGGACCTGGCCGTCACGATCGGGCAGGCCAGCGCGGCCGGCCGCAAGGATGCGAACCAGGATTTCCACGGTGCCCTGGTGCCGGTGCAGCCGGCGCTCGGCCTCAAAGGGATCGCGGTGGCGCTGGCCGACGGGATCAGCAGCAGCGCGGTCGGCGCCCTGGCGAGCGAGACCGCGGTCAAGAGCTTCCTCGGCGACTACTACGCCACCCCGGACACGTGGTCGGTGAAGTCCTCGGCGCAGCGGGTGATCGCGGCGACGAATTCCTGGCTCTACGCGCAGACACGGCGCGGGCACGACCCGCACGATGCCGACAAGGGCTACGTCACCACCCTCGATGCGCTTGTCCTAAAGGCGCGCACCGCGCACCTGTTCCATGTCGGCGATGCCCGGATCTGGCGTGTCGCCGGCCGGTCCTTGGAGCAACTCACCGAGGATCACAGAGTCGTGGTCTCCGCGGCGGAATCGTATCTCGGTCGCGCGCTCGGGGCGGGTGGGCATGTCGAGATCGATTATCACACGGCGAGCCTGGAGGCCGGCGACGTCTTCGTGCTGACGACCGACGGCGTCCACGAGCATGTCCGCCCGCGGGACGTGGCCGCCATGATCGCCGAGGCCGGAGACGATCTCGACGGCGCCGCCCGGGCGATCGTGGAGGCCGCGCACGAGGCCGGCAGCCCGGACAACCTGACCGTCCAGATCGTGCGGATCGACTCCGTGCCGGAGGGCGAGCCGGCCGACCTGCTCGGTGGCGTCGAGGGGCTCGATCCGGCACCCCTGCTCGATCCGCCGGCCGACTTCGACGGCTACCGGCTGCTGCGCACGCTGCATTCCGGGCCGCGCAGCCGGGTCTACCTGGCGCTCGACGCGGTGACCGGGGATCCGGTCGCGCTGAAGGTCCTATCCCTCGATCTGCGCGACGACCCGGCCCAGCGCAAGCGCTTCGCCCTGGAGGAGTGGATCGCCCGGCGGATCGACAGCCCGCACGTGCTCAAGGCCCATCCGCAGACCCGCCGCCGCAGCCACCTCTACACGGTCATGCGCTACGTCGAGGGTCAGACCCTGACCCAGTGGATGCGCGACCACCCGGCTCCCGAGTTGGAGGCGGTGCGCGGCCTCGTCGAGCAACTGGCGAAGGGCGTGCAGGCCTTCCACCGAAAAGAGATGGTCCACCAGGATCTGCGTCCCGACAACGTCCTGATCGACAAAGCCGGCACCGTCCAGGTCATCGATTTCGGGGCCACCAAGGTGGCCGGGGTGGTGGAGGGCGATCCCAGGCTCGATGCGGCCGAGATCCTGGGGACCGTGCAATACACGGCGCCGGAATGCTTCCTGGGCGAGCCGTCCACGGCCTGTTCCGACATCTTCGCGATGGGGGTGATCGCCTACCAGATGCTCACCGGCCGGCTGCCCTACGCTGACCGGGTGCCCCGGGCGTTGACGCGCGCGGCCCAGCGCAAGCTCCGCTACGTCTCGGCCCGCAATGCCCGGCCGCTGTTGCCGGCCTGGGTCGATGGGGCGCTCCGGAAGGCCGTGCAACCCGATCCTACGCGGCGGTACCAGGCGCTCTCGGAATTCGTCCACGATCTCCGGTATCCCAACCCGGCCTTCACGGAGACCCGACGGGCGTCGCTGCTGGAGCGCGATCCGCTGCTGTTCTGGCGGTTTCTGTCGCTGGTGCTGGGCCTCGTCGCACTCGGGCTGGCCGGCATCCTGATCGCCCACCCGCCCCGGTGACTCGGAGCGTCAACCGTGCAGTTCGGGATATCGGCGGAAGATCCCGTCCTCGTTGAACGGGATGCGCCGGTCGCTCGCCAGGTAGGCGGCGATGCGCGGGCGCTGCGCCACCGCTTCGTGCAGCCGGGCGACATGCGGCGTGTCGCGCAGGGCAGCATTGGATGCGTTCGGGAAGGCGTAGCGCAATCCGGCGACCAGCTGGAACAGGGATAGGTCGGCGTAGGACAGCTTTGATCCGACCAGGCGTTCGCTCCCGTTCGCCGCCAGCACGCGCTCGAAATACCCGAAGAATTTGGGGATGCGGTCCTGGCGGAACCCTTCGGCCCGGCGCGCGGCCTCCGGCTTCTGGTCGGCGTAGTACAGGCCGACCCCGAGGGGATGGTGCGTGTCGTGGGCCTCGTCCACCGCATCCGCGATGGTGAGCTGCAATTGGTGCGTCCAGATCCGGTCCGCCTCGGAGGCGCCGACGAGGCCGAGGCGCGGCCCGAGATAGAGCAGGATCGCGGTGCTCTGGCCGATCACGACATCGCCGTCGCGCAGGAACGGCGGCGCGAAGGGCGGTCGGCGATTGCCCGGATCGGTGAGGCGGTCGAGCATCGGCTCGATGCCGCCGGCCTCGTCGTCCCGCCGCGCGATGTCGACATAGTCGGCACCGGCCTCTTCGAGGGCGAGGCGGACGAACTCGCCGCGCCCCTGGATCATCGGCCAGTAATGCAACTCGTAGGGCATCGGGTCTCCTTCAGCGGGAAGACGCGGTGCCGGCGCGTGGTTCCCGCTCAGTTGCCCGGGGCGTCGCCGTCGGTCGCCTTCTCGGGCGGCGGCTCGGCGCTGGCGACCGCCTTGTGGGCCAGCATCGGCTGCAGGTGCTCGGCGAGCTGCTGGTCGAGATGCTTGACGTAGGCGCCCTTGAAGTAGCGCTCACCCGTCTTTGCGCCGTAGAGCCGGTCATGGGCCTGGATCATCGCGGCCACCTCCGGGCGGCACAGGAAACCGGTGATGCCCACCGCCTCGTACCAATGGCCGGCCCGGGCCTCGGCCGTCGCCTTCGGGTTCGCCAGCACGGTCTCGGCGAAGCATTCCGTCGCCGCCTGCCGCAGCGGGCCCAGAACCTTCTCGGCCTCCGCCTTGTTCACCACCGGCGCGGCCGGATGGCGGTGGGGACGCGCCTCAGCCGTCGATGCCAGCGCGAGAACGGCGAAGGTGGCGAGGATCGTGGACTTCATGCGGGCGGCCTCGTCGGGTGTCCGAATGGCGTTCAGCATTCCCTCATGATTGCGTCGGGATCGCGGCTGACGGGACGTTGCGTCCGCCCGATCTCGGGCAAGATGCGGACGATTTCGCGACCGCGCTCAGCCCCGCCGCTCGGCCCGCCAGCGGCCGCGGCAGGCGAGGGCGCCGGAGGCGGCCCAGGTGCCGGCGCCGAACCCGTTCGGGCCGAGCCGGCCGGCGACGTCGGCGGTGCCGAGACCGTTGGCGATCGAGCCCCGGACCACGCCGTTCCGGGCGACGCTGCCCTGCACGACGAAGGCCGTCCCCATGAGGCGCGCCTGCCCGTGCTCGATGCGCACCGGGTATCGGTAGGCCCGGTCGCAGGGACCGGATTCGGTGCGGATCTCGACGCTCCAAGTGCCGTCGAACCGGTAAGGGCCGTCGAACCGGTCCGGGATCCGGACCGCCCGCGGCGTCGCCGCGGCGGGGATCGCGAGTCCGAGGATCAGGGCGGCGCCGGTCAGGCACCCGAAACGGTGTCGGCTCATGGCGATGATCGGGGCAGGCGGTCTCGTGATCGTCTCAGGCGGCGGGCGGCCGCACGGCGGCCCGGAGGGCACCGTTGAGCAGGCTCACCAGATCGCAGCCGACATGCAGGAAGGCATGGACGCCCGCCGCCTTCAGGGGATCGATCAGGTCCACCGGCTTGCCGGCAACGTAGATCGTTCCGGCGCCGGCTTGCTTGAGGGCCTCCGTAGCCGCCACCGCGTGCTCGGTGTAGAGCGCGTCGGTCGAGCAGATGCAAACGAGCGTCGCGCCGGATTCCCGGAATGCCGCCGCGAGGGCTGCCGGGTCCGTGAAGCCGTCGTTCGACACGGCCTCGATGCCGCCCGCCGCGAAGGCGTTGGCCGCGAAGGTCGCCCGGGCATTGAACGCCGAGACCGTGCCGAGATTGGCGAGGAACACGGCGGGCCGACGCCCGGCCTTCGTCAGGACGGCGTCGGAGGCGTCGCGCAGCGCCTCGAAAGGCTCGGCCAGACGGATCGACGGCAGCGCATCGCAGGCGACGGCCGAACCGGAGCCGAAATTCGAGGCGGGGCGGGCGGTCACCGGCTTCACGTCGAGGACCGTGACCGGCTTCTCGGCGAGGTTGGGGAATTCGCTCGCGCCCGTCAGGGGCTCGCGGCGGGTCGCCACGGCCTTGGCCCGGGCCTCGCGAGTCGCCTCGATGCGCCGCTGCAGCTTGCCGACGCTGAGCGAGGCGACGATGCCGCCTTCGGCCTCGATCGCCTGGAACGCCTCCCAGGCCGCCTCGGCGAGCTGGGCGGTCAGCGTCTCGAACCCGCCGGCACCGGCCGCCGGATCGCTGACCCGCGCCAGGTGCGATTCCTCCAGCAGAACGATCTGGCTGTTGCGTGCCACCCGCCGGGCGAAGGCGTCGGGCAGGCCGAGCGCGAGGGTGTAGGGCAGGACCGTGACGCTGTCGGCGCCGCCCATGCCGGCCGACGCGGCGGCCATGCCGGTGCGCAGGATGTTCACGAACGGATCGCGCCGGGTCATCATCCGCCATGCGGTCTCGGCGTGGAGGCGCAGGGGCTTCGGATCCAGCCCGCAGGCCTGCTCGATCCGGGCCCAGAGCCGCCGCATGGCGCGGAACTTCGAGACCGTGACGAACTCGTCGGCATCGGCGGCGAGCAGCACGGAGATCCGGTCGCGCGCCGTGGCGAGGTCGTGGCCGGCGGCCTCCAGGGCGCGCAGGTAGGTGACCGCGGTAGCGAGCACGGCGCCGAGTTCGGCCGCCTCGCCGGCGCCGGCCTCGTGGTAGGGGCGCCCGTCGGCCAGGAGGGCCCGGCCGGTGAAGCCCGCGGCTTCGAGGTCGGAGACGGTGTCGGCCAGCCGCGGGGCGATCTCGGACCAGACCGCGCCGAGGCTGCCGGTGGCGGCGAGCGTCCCCACCGGATCGATGCCGAGGTCGAGGTCGTAGGTCGAGAGGTCTTCACCGCGGCGGGCCGCGAGGTCCTTCACCAGGGCGGCGACTTCCAGGCCGCACGCGCCCGCGTCGAAGCGCAGGGCGATCAGCGGCAGCATCACGCCCTTCAGCACGGCGTCGAGATCCTCGACACTCCGGGCGGTCAGGCCGTAGCCCCGGGCGCCGGCCGCGCCGGAGAACACCAGGGCCAGCGCGTCGGAGCCACCTTCGAGGTCGGTCATCGCCTGGGTGTTGGCGATCGCGATCTCGGGATGATCGACCCGCTGGGACACGCGCCAGGGGCCGGGCTCGCGGAAGGGTTGCGCAGTCGGCTCCGCACGCTCGTAGAGCGGCTCGATCCGCAGGCCGTCGCTCGTCCGGGAGACCAGCCGTTTCTCGAAGTCGGCGCCCTTCAGGACGCTGTCCACGAGGCCGAGCCAGCGCGCCCGGTCGGCGGGCTTGAACAGGTCGGCGAGCGGTGTGTCTTCCATCGGATAGTCCCCGGGCGCGGCGTCTTGTGCACCGCTTTCAGGGACTTGCCTCGCATGCCGCTCGCCCGGAGGCAATCGCCCGTTGGACGAGGATTGTTATCCGAGGATGATCAACCCGGCGAAGCCCAGGGCGCCGACGATGATCCGCCACCAGGCGAACAGCCGGAACCCATGGCGGGACACGTAGTCGAGCAGCACGCGGACCACGAACAGGGCCGAGACGAACGACACGATGAAGCCGATCACGATCAGGCCGACATCGTCGCGCGAGAGGAATTTGTAGTTGTCGAACAGGTCCTTGGCGAAGGCGCCGGCCATGGTCGGCATCGCCAGGTAGAACGAGAATTCGGTGGCCGAGCGCTTGTCGGCGCCCATCAGCATCGCGCCCACGATGGTCGCGCCCGAGCGCGACACGCCCGGGATCATGGCCAGGCACTGGAAGATGCCGATCTTCAGGTCCATCGGCAGGGAGAAGTCGTAGACGTCGGTCTTCTTCACCTCGAGGTCGGTGTCGTCGAGGACGAGCAGCACCAGGCCGCCGGCCACCAGCGTCGCGCACACGATCCACGGGTTGAACAGGTAGGCCTTGATCACCTTCGAGAAGAGGCCGCCGATGATCGCGGCCGGCAGGAACGCCACCAGGATGCCGATCACGAAGCGGCGAGCCTGCGGGTTGGTCGGGAGTGCGGTGGCGATGCCGACGAGGCGGCGGAAATACACCGTCAGGATCGCCAGGATCGCCCCGAGCTGGATCAGCACCTCGAAGGTGTTGTTGGGGGAGTGGAAGCCGATGAAGTGGCCGACCAGGAGCTGGTGACCGGTGGACGAGACCGGGATGAACTCCGTCGCGCCCTCGACCAGAGCGAGAAGGACCGCCTTCCCGATGCTTACCGGATCCATTGTCGAGCCTCGCGCCGCGGGCGCACGCCGGCCCGAACCAGGCGCGTCGCGAACCGTCCAAAGAATGTGCCCGGAGGCTTCGCCCATCAGGGTTGACGAGCGGTTACCGGAGCGGGCCGCGCGTGTTAAGGGCTCGGCAACGATCGAGCAATAACGCTCGCTCTGAAGTCCTGCGCGCCGAAATCCCACGCGCCGGGGCCGACGACCGGCGCGGGACTGTCCGCGCCGTCTGACCGAGCAGTCCTCACGGCCTCAATGGCGACCCTCTACCACTTCCCCTTCTGCGCGAACTCCCGGTTCATCCGTCTCGTGCTCGCCGAGATGGGCCTGGAACCGACGCTGTTCGAGGAGCGCCCCTGGGAGCGCCGGGACGATTTTCTGCTGATCAATCCGGCGGGCTCCACGCCCGTGCTGCTGGAGCAGACCGGTCTCGTCGTGCCGGGTGCCGGAGTGATCGCCGAATACCTGGACGAGACGAGGGGCCTCGGGCTTTCCGGCCGCCGCATGTTGCCGGACGACACGGTGGAGCGCGTCGAGGTCCGGCGTCTGCTGGACTGGTTCCTGATCAAATTCGATTCCGAGGTCACCGGCTACCTGGTCAACGAGAAGATCTCGAAGCGCTTCATGTCGGCGCACGAGGGCGGCGGCCCGCCGGACATGAACGCGATCCGGGCGGCGCGCACCAACGTGCGCTACCACCTCAAGTATATCGGCTATCTCATCGCGCGCCGGCGCTGGCTCGCGGGCGACAACCTGACCTATGCCGACCTGGCGGCGGCCGCCCATCTCTCGTGCGCCGACTATCTCGGCGACGTGCCGTGGGACGAGGACGAGATGGCCCGCAACTGGTATGCCCGGGTCAAGTCGCGGCCCTCGTTCCGGGGGCTGCTCGCCGACCGGGTGGCCGGCATGCCGCCGGCGGCCCATTACGCGGATCTGGATTTCTGAGCGCACGACGGACCTATCACGGTGCCGACCTGCGCCGCCTCGTCGAGGGGCGGGCGCGCCATCTCGGCTTCTGCGGGATGCGGGTCACGCGGCCCGACCGGCTCCCGGACCTGCCCGCGCGCCTGTCGTCCTGGCTGGAGGAAGGCGCCCACGGCACCATGGACTGGATGGCGGAACGCGCCGACCAGCGCGCGAGCCCGGTCGGCCTCTGGCCGGGCCTGCGCAGCATCCTGGTCTTCGCCATGAGCTACCGCCCGGACGACGATCCGCTCGACCTCGTGGCCATGAAGGAGCGCGGCGCGATCGCGGCCTATGCCCGCCGCCGGGACTATCACGACGTTTTGAAAGGCCGCCTGAAGGAACTCGGCGGCTACCTGTCCGCCAAGGGCGACGTCCGGGTGAAGGTCTTCTGCGACACCGCCCCGGTCATGGAGAAAACCCTGGCTGAGGCCGCCGGTCTCGGCTGGCAGGGCAAGCACACGGTGCTGCTCTCCCGGGAGCACGGCAACTGGCTGCTGCTGGGGGCGATCTACACCAGCGCCGAGTTCGAGGCCGACGAGCCCGGGCGCGGCCATTGCGGCTCCTGCCGGGCCTGCCTCGACATCTGCCCGACCGATGCCTTCCCGGCTCCGTACCGGCTCGATGCGCGGCGCTGCATCTCATACCTGACCATCGAGCATGCCGGGCCGATCGCGGCGGAGTTCCGGACGGCGATCGGCAACCGCGTGTTCGGCTGCGACGATTGCCTGGCGGTCTGCCCCTGGAACAAGTTCGCCCGGACCGCGGCCGATGCCCGCCTGGCCGCCCGGGCGGACCTCGCGGCTCCGGCGCTGGTGGATCTTGCCGGATTGGATGATGCGTCGTTCCGGAAACTCTTCGCCGGCACGCCGGTGAAGCGCACCGGCCGGGACCGGTTTCTTCGCAACGTCATGATCGCGGTCGGCAATTCCGGGGATCCCGACCTCGCGGATGCGGCGATCGCGCGGCTCGCAGACGACTCGCCGCTGGTGCGCGGCATGGCGGTGTGGGCCTGCGGTCGCCTGCTGGAGCCAGCCACCGTCCAGGCACTGCGCCGGCAGCACGAAGCCGCCGAGACGGATTCGCACGTTCGCGACGAGTGGAGTGCCGTCACCGCCTTGACGGAAGTCCGGGCCGGCGAGACATCCCCGCCATGAACCTCTTCATCTTCGGGCTCGGCTTCACAGGCCGGCGTTTCGCCGAGCGGGCGCGCGACCGCTTCCAGACGGTGCGGGCCACCGTCACCGACCCGGCGAGTGCCGCGCGCATCGCCGCCGAGACCGGCTTCACGATGCGGGCCTTCGGGCCGGAAGCCGACGATCCCCACATCGCCGATGATCTCGCCGACACCGATGCGCTCCTCGTCTCGGCGCCGCCGTCCGAGCGGGGCGACCCGGTGCTGCGGCGCTATGCGGACGCGATCGCGGCGAGCCGGGTCGGCTGGATCGGCTACCTCTCGACCATCGGCGTCTACGGCGACCAGGGCGGCGCCTGGATCGACGAGACCACGCCGGCCGCGCCGCGCAGCGCCCGCTCCCGGATCCGGCTCGAGGCCGAGGCGGCCTGGTTCGATCTCGGCGCCCGGACCGGCAAGGCCGTGCAGGTGTTCCGGCTGTCGGGTATCTACGGCCCGGGGCGCAACCCGATCGTTAAGCTGCGCGAGGGTCGGTCGCAGCGCATCGTGAAGGCGGGCCAGGTCTTCAACCGCATCCATGTCGACGACATCGCGACGACCCTGCTGGCCTCGCTCGACCGTCCGAGGCCGGGGGCGGTCTACAACGTCACCGACGACGAGCCGACGCCGCCGCAGACCGTGACCGAGCACGCCGCCGTGCTCGCCGGCTTGCCGCTGCCGCCGGAGATCGACTTCGAGACCGCCGACCTGTCTCCGATGGCGCGCAGCTTCTACGGCGAGAACAAGCGCGTGCGGAACCGGCTGATCCGGGACGAACTCGGCGTCGCGCTGGCCTACCCGACCTATCGCGAAGGGCTTGCTGCCTTGAAGGACGAGGCCTGATCAGGCTTCCAGGTGCCGCGGCCGGACGAGGCGACGGAGCAGGCCGCCGCGCGGGCCGGCGAGCATCGAGACGATGTAGAGCGCGCCGGCGGCGAGCACGATGGCCGGGCCGCTCGGCAAGTCGAGCTGGTAGGACAGGCTGAGCCCGGTCACGCTCGCCACCGCGGCGATCAGCATCGAGACCGGGATCAGGCCGCCGAGGTCGCGCGCCCAGAACCGGGCCGCCACGGCCGGCAGCAGCATCAGCCCGACCGCCAGCAGGGTCCCGAGCGCCTGGAAGCCGCCCACGAGGTTCACCACCACCAGCGCCAGGAAGGCGAGATGCACCGGGCCGCCGCTGCGGCTCACCGTGCGCAGGAACAGCGGATCGACGCATTCCATCACCAGCGGCCGGTAGATCGCGGCGAGCACCACCAGGGTCAGCGTGCTGATGCCGCCGAGCAGGATCAGCGCGGCGTCGTCTAGGGCCAGCACCGAGCCGAACAGGAAGTGCATCAGGTCGATCTGCGAGCCGCGTAAGGACACCAGCAGCACGCCGCCGGCCAGCGAGATCAGGTAGAAGGCCGCGAGGTTCGAATCCTCGCGCACCACCGTGGCCCGGGTGACCGCGCCGGCGAGCAGCGCCACCGCCAGACCGGCGACCAGCCCGCCGAGCGTCATGGCCGGCAGCGAAAGGCCGGCGACCAGGAAGCCGGCCGCGGCACCCGGCAGGATCGCGTGGCTCATCGCGTCGCTCATCAGACTCATCCGGCGCAGGGTCAGGAAGACCCCGACCGGCGGCGCCGAGACCGACAGTGCGAGGCAGCCCGCCAGCGCCCGGCGCATGAAGCCGAACTCCACGAAGGGTGCCAGCAGCGGTCCGAACGGATCGATCACGCCGCGTCCTCGTGATGATGGTCGTGGGCGTCCGGGCCGTGCGATCCGTGATCATGCCCGCGCGCGTCGGCTGTCCGGGGCCCGACGCAGACCGGGGCGTCCTCGTCCCAGGCTTCGGAGAGGTTGCGCGCCCGCGCCAGGTTCTCCGGCGTCAGAACCCGGGCGGTCGGCCCCCAGGCCACGGCTTCCCGAGCCAGCAGGAGCGTGGTCGGGAAATGCTCGCGCACCTGGGTCAGGTCGTGCAGGGCGGCGACGACGGTGCGCCCCTGGCCGTGCCAGATCCGGATCAGCGCCAGCAGGTCGTCGACCGTGCGGTTGTCGATGCCGGTGAACGGCTCGTCGAGGAGCATCACCGGGCAATCCTGCAGGATCAGGCGGGCGAACAGGGCCCGCCGGAATTGCCCGCCCGAAAGGGTGCTGATCGGGCGCGCCTCGAAGCCGCCGAGCCCGACCGCATCGAGGGCCGCCCCGATCTCCGGCCGACGCCGGCCAAGGCTGCGCCAGGATCCGGCCTTCCGCCAAAGACCCATGCCGGCGAGGTCCATCACGCTCAGCGGAAAGCTTCGGTCGATCTCGTCGGCCTGGGGCAGGTAGGCGAGGGCGCCCGAGCGATCGATATGCCCTTCGAGGCAGCGGATCTCGCCGGCCATCCCCTTGAGCAGCGTCGACTTGCCGGCCCCGTTCGGCCCGACCAGCGCCAGCAGGTCACCGGCGCGCACGGTTCCCGACAGGTGGTGGATTGCCGGATGCCGATCGTAGCCCAGGGTCAGGCCGACCAGGTGGATCGCATCCTGCATCGCGGGACGGTCGCTCATGCGGAGAGCGCCCAGGCGATCGCCAGCCAGACCAGGGCCGACAGCGCCACCGCCAGTGCGAGGCGCGGGCCGATGCCGCTGCGGAACAGAGATCGCGGAACCGCTTGGCGTGGGCTGGAAATCGGGGGCAAGACGTCCTCGTCGCGCGCTCGGGCCGGCGCGGGGACCGGTCGGGCTACTGGTGCGTTCCGGGGCCGCGGTGATACACTGTAACAAACCCGCCGGACAACCGGCGGTTTCGGGGTTGGAGCGATCATGCACCGTCACGAGGGTCACGACGCGTGCCAGGCGGGCGTCGGCGACATGCTCGCGCGGGCGGAAGCCGTCTGTCGCGAGCGCGGTCTGCAATTCACGCCGCTGCGCCGCGAGGTGATGGAAGCGGTGGCGGAGGCCGGGAAGGCCCAGGGTGCCTACGACATCGCCGAGAAGCTCAGCGCGCCGGGCAAGCGCGTGGCGCCGGTCTCGGTCTACCGCGCCTTGGACTTCCTCATGCAGCAGGGCCTGGTCCACCGGATCGCCAGCCGCAACGCGTTCATCCCCTGCGCCCACGGGCATGCCCCGGGGGAGGGGGTCGTGTTCCTGATCTGCCGCACCTGCGGCGGCGTCGACGAAGCTTCGTCCGAGGAATTGGAGGACGGTCTCGGCCGCACCTTGAAGCGGGCGGGCTTCACGCCGGCCCACAGCATCCTGGAAGTCGAGGGTGATTGCGGGGCCTGCCGGGAGCGTGCGCAGGAATCCTGAGGTGCGCCCCGGGTCGCTCAGCGCGCGTTCTTGTAGGCACGGCGCGAGACGATGGTCTGGACCATGATCTGGAGATCGAACCAGATCGACCAGTTGTCGATGTAGTGCAGGTCGCAGGCGACGCGGCGTTCCATGTCGAGGTCGGTCAGGGTCTCGCCGCGATAGCCGTTGACCTGGGCCCAGCCGGTGATGCCAGGGCGCACGTTGTGCCGCCTCGCGTAGAGCGCGATCCGACGCTCGAAGCTGCGGTCATGCGCCAGGGCGTGGGGGCGCGGGCCGACCAGCGACATCTCGCCCTTGAGGACGTTCAGGAGCTGCGGCAGCTCGTCGAGATTGGTCCGCCGCAGGATCGCGCCGACCTGGGTGATGCGGCTGTCGTTGCGGGTCGCCTGCTTGAACACCGCGTTGGCATCCGCCCGCATCGACCGGAACTTGAACACACCGAAGGGCTGCTGGTTGAAGCCGTAGCGCTTCTGGCGGAAGAAGACCGGGCCCGGGCTGTCGAGCTTGATCGCCACGGCGATGGCCGCGAGCAGCGGCGACAGCGACACCAGGGCGATCGCCGCCACCGTGAGGTCGAGGGCGCGCTTGAGCAGGATCTCGGTGACGTTGAGCGGCCGGCGACCGATATTGATGCCGGAGACGCCGCCGACCCGGGCGACCTGCATGTCGGGGAATCGGTCGAGGACGCTGCCTGGCCGCAGGTGCAGCGCGGACGGCACCCGCAGGAACGCGTCGATGCAGCGCTCCACCTCGGCGGTGTCGGTCCACGGCACCAGCACGAACACGTCGTCCGGGCGCAGGAACCGGACCACCGACACGGCGAGGTCGAGATCCTCCTGGAGCTGGTCGTGCCGCGACACGGTGTCGGCGCCCGGATCGACCCGGCGCAGGTAGCTGGTGCCGACGATCCGGGACCCGAGCTGCTCGGCCTCGTGGCTGGCGTAGAACCGGGCGATGTCTTCCTCGTAGCCCACGAGGTGGACGCGGCTGGCCGAGGCCGATCCCGCCGTCAGGCTCCGGCGGACCAGGCGGGTCGCCACGGTGCGGGTCAGCAGCAGAGCGGGCAGGCCGAGCAGGAACGCTGTGATCGAGACGATACGCGAATAGTCGTTGGTCGTCTTGGTCAGGAAGCCGACGACCAGCACCGCCGCCCAGGCGACCAGCCAGAGCGAGGCGATGCGCTGGACGTTCAGCTTCTGCGCCATGATGCCGTCGAGGCTGTAATCCTCGCGCAGGACGTTCGACGAGACGATGATGGCGCTGAGCAGCGCGGCCAGGCGCAGCCCGCGGAAGGCCGTCACCCACACGCTGTCGCCCGCGAAAGCGATCTGGTAGCCGAATTCCACGGCCAGGATGACGGCGACGATCGCCCCGATCTCGGCCACGGCGAGCGACGACGACATCGCGATCCGCGCGAACGCGCGACCGCGGCGTGGCAGGAGCGCCGACCACACGCTGCGACGGCGTTCGGCCGAGGTCGGCAGGGGCTGGAAAGTCTCCGGAACCCGCTCGTGAAACATGTTGCTTGCCACGTCCCGGTTTGATCGGACTTTGTCCCGGTCTGAAACACGAAAGATTTCAGCGCCGGCATCTGCCGATGACGGAGCAAGGGGTGAGCCGCGAAATCCGGTAGTCCGGCCGCTTCGGAGTGGCCGCCCATTTAGGCGAACGTCTGGCGGTCGGCAATACATGGTAAATGCTGAGTCACCAGAATACGGAGACATGCAGTGCGCGACCGTTCGACGGCTTGATACCAGCAGTTGCGTGGTAATGCCGGGACGTTGCTGAACGGTTGAATTTTGGCGGACTAAGAAGCTTGGCCGAGTCTCGCGGTATCCCGGACACAGGGGCGGCGCGGTGCCTGCGCGCGGCCGTCGACGGGGTCGCCCAACCTTACGTCGTCCCGCCGCCGGACCAGGTTTTGGTCCGGCGGCGGGTCATGAAGGCGGTGTTAGCAGCGTCAGGCGGTGGCGGCCTGCTTCGCGGATTCGGCGCCGCCGACGGTCTGCACCATCTCGAAGCCCTCGAATTGCGGGTGCCCGAGATAAAGCGGCTTGGTCGACGGGGCCCGGCTGTGCGCCTTGCGGAACTGCTCGGAGCGCGTCCAGGCCTCGAACTCGGCGCGCGAGCGCCAGACGGTGTGCGAGGCGTAGAGGACGTGATCCTCCTGCTCCGGCCCACGCAACAGGTGGAACTCGACGAAGCCCTCCATCTCGCCGAGATGGCTGTCACGCCCGAGCCAGACGGCCTCGAAGTCCTCGGTCGCATCCTTAACGACCTTGAAGCGATTCATCGCGATAAACATGCTGTTCTCCGTTGAGAGGCTGAATTTAGGCCCCGAAGCCGGTCCGGGCGAGCCCTGCTGCGGCGACGCGGCGCGCGCGAAGCACTGCGCAGACTTATCTGATCGACATTTCAGCAACAATGTTTCGAAGATACGTCGGGTTAAACCACAAGATGTATGCTTAGACTTGCGGAGCTTAACAACTTGGTGTCCAATTGCCGGACGGTCCATATTGTGTCGCAGTCGGGGTGTAGGCCGATTGCTATAGTGCTCACGGTCGACGCGAAATTTTGTTCGGCAAACGGGAGCAAGTGACAATAAGGGCTTAGAGCCGTTGCCGTTTGCAATGCATTCGGTTGCTGCTCTAGCGTGCGACACCGCACGTTAGGTATAGGCGCGTTATGAGATCGAGGGTCGGACGGTGAAGCGGCGCGATGGCGAGGCGGGAACACCGGATCCGCAAGGGGACGCTGTTCAAAGCGCGGACAAGGACGTGACCAGTCAGATCATGCCGAAGCAGACCACCGACGTCGATCGACTGGTCGGTATTCGCATCACCGCGTTGCGGAAGGCCCGCGGCCTCAGCCAGACCGCGCTCGGCAACGCCGTCGGCGTCACGTTCCAGCAGGTCCAGAAATACGAGAAGGGCCAGAACCGGGTCGGTGCGGGCCGGCTGCGCGAGATCGCGCGCCTGCTCGAGGTGCCGGTGTCGGCCTTCTTCGAGGAGAGCGAGCCCCGCGAGAACGCCCAGGAGGACGTGTTCGGCTTCCTCAGCGCCCACGGGGCGATCGAGCTGCTGCGCGCCTACGCGTTGATCGAGGACGAGCAGATGCGCCGCGACGTCCTCGCGCTGGTCCGGAGCGCCGCGCGGCTGGCGCAGGCCCGCACCGCACCGCCCTCAGCCGATCCGGTCTGAACGGTTTCCACCGGGGCGGTTCCGCACGCGCGGCGTGATCGAATGGATCGCGTTTCGGCCCCGCCGATCCGGCACCCGCACGCCGATCGACGCTCAGACCTCCTCGGCCGCGATCAGGTGGAAGAAGCTTCCGCCCGCTAGGCCGACCCGATGCCCGGCCAAGCCCTGATCCGTGCCTTCCGCATCGGTGACGCGGGCGAGGGCATCCGCCTCCGCGGCGGACGGTGACAGCTCGCTGGCATAGTGGAACTCGTGGCCCACGACCCGGGTGCCCCGGCGGCCCAGCGGACCGTCGCTGCTGAGGCGGGCGACGCGATAGCCGAGATGCAGCTTGCGCTTGCGGTACGAGGTGGCGACCGGCAGCAGCCCCGCCATGGCGTGGGTGGTGCCATCCGCATCCTCGAGTGTCCGACCCAACACCATGTAGCCGCCGCACTCCCCGTGGACCGGCCGTGTCGTCGCGAAGGCGCGCAGGCCGTCGAGGAAGCGGGTCGCGGCAGCGAGTTGCCCGGCATGCAGCTCCGGATATCCCCCCGGCAGCCAGCAGGTGTCGCACGAATCCGGCGGTGCTTCGTCGGAAAGGGGCGAGAACGGGACGATCTCGGCCCCGGCCAGCCGCCATCCGACTTCGAGGTGCGGGTAGAGGAAGCTGAACGCCGCGTCCCGGGCCACCGCGATCCGCTGCCCGGGTGGTTGCGGCAGCACGCCGACCGACGACGGAGCGCTGCCGCCGGCGCAGGCGATCACGGCATCGAGGTCGATACCCGCTTCCGCCAGGTCGGCGAGGCGGTCGAGCCGCGCCTCCAGGTCGGCGGTCTCGCCCGCCTGGACGAGGCCGAGATGGCGCTCGGGCAAGACCAGCTCGGCATCGCGCATCAGGGCGCCGAGCACCGGGAGGCCGGCACGTTCCATGCCGGCCTCGACCAGCCGGCGGTGGCGGGCGCTCGCGACCTTGTTGAGGATCACCCCGGCGATCCGGATCCGCGGGTCGTAGAGCGTACAGCCGAGCGCCACGGCGGCGGCCGATTGCGCAGCGCCGGAGACGTCGATCACCAGCACCACGGGCCAGCCGTAGCGGGCCGCGATGTCGGCGTTCGCCCCGGTCCGGTTCTCCGCGGCCCGGACGCCGTCGAACAGGCCCATCGAGCCCTCGGCGACCACGATGTCGGCCTGCGCCGCCGTCTCGCCCGCCAGCGCGTCGAGGAGCCCGGGCGCCATGGCGAAGCTGTCGAGGTTGAAGCTCGGCTGGCCGGTCGCCGCCCGGTGGAAGGCGGGGTCGATGTAGTCCGGCCCGCATTTGGCGCCGCGCACCCGCAGGCCCCGCCGGGTCAGCGCCCGCATCAGCGCGAGGGTGACGGTGGTCTTGCCCGAGCTCGAGCGCGGGGCCGCGACCAGCAGTCCGGGGGCGCTCATGCCGCGCCTCCCACGGTACCGCCCGGTCTGTAGCGTCGGTCGTAGTCGGGGGCGTAGAGCGCGCTCTCCCGGAAGTCGGCCGCGCCGAGTGCCGGCCCGACGAGGATCAGGGCGGTGCGTTCAAGACCGGCCTCCGCCACGAGGGCGGGGAGCCCGGCGAGGTCGCCGACCAGCGCCCGCTCGTCCGGCCAGGAAGCGCGGAACACCGCCGCCGCCGGGCAGGATGCGCCGTAGAATGGAATCAACTCGGCCGCGACTTTCTCCATCACGTGGATCGAGAGATGCACTGCCAGCGTCGCCCCGGTCGCCGCGAAGGCGGCCAGCGTCTCGCGCTCCGGCATCGCGCTCGCCCGGCCCGAGGTGCGGGTCAGCACGACCGATTGCGAGACGCCCGGCACCGTCAGCTCCCGGCGCAGCATCGCGGCTGCGGCCGCGAAGGCCGGGACGCCCGGCGTCACCGTGTAGGCGATGCCGAGTCGATCGAGCCGGCGCATCTGCTCGGCGAGCGCGCTCCAGATCGAGAGGTCGCCCGAATGCAGCCGCGCCACGTCGTGCCCGTTCGCCTCCGCGGTCTCGATCTCGGCCATGATCGCGTCGAGATCGAGGGGTGCGGTGTCGACGATGCGGGCGCCCGGCGGGCACCAGCCCAAGATCTCGGGCGCCACCAGCGATCCAGCGTAGAGGCAGACCGGGCAGGCCGCGATGCGATCGCGCCCGCGCACCGTGATCAGGTCGGCGGCGCCCGGTCCGGCGCCGATGAAGTGGACGGTCATGGGTGCCGAGCGGTGTTGTGCGGGATCGCGAGGGCGCAGGTTGCGCCGGCGCTGGCGATGCGGGGAAGGGCGAGGCGGCTCTCGGGACCCGCCGCCGCCAGGGCGGCCGCCTCGGCCAGCGAGCCGACGCCGCGCAAGCGTTCGATCCGGGCCGAGCGCGTGACCACTTCCGGGTCGCAGGCTTCCAGGGCCGCGGCCTCGATGGGCAGAGGGGAGAGGCCGAACGCCGCCGCCGCCGTGCAGATGGACGGGTCCGCAGCCCTGTCGGACGCCGTGGCGACGGCCGTCAGATCGGTCCGGGCGGCACCGACGGCACCGAGGGCGCGGGTAATCAGCGCGGCGATTTCGTCGGCGCCTGTGCCGCGCCGGAACCCGATCCCGGCTACGAGCGGGTCGGTCATGGCTTGGTCCACGCCCATTGGGTCACCGGCATCGCGGGCCGCCAGCCATGCATCCCCCCGACCGGGCTCGCCCGATCGACCGAGAACCGCCGCAGGCTTCCGCCATGCTGGGCGAAGGCCGCAAGCAGCGCCGCCTCGCCCTGGAGCGTAACCGCGTTGGCCACGCAGCGCCCGCCCGGCCGTAGAGACGCGAGCGTATCTGCCAGAACCCCGGCCTCGGAAACGCCGCCGCCGATGAAGATCGCGTCCGGGGCGGCCAAGCCCGCGAGGGCTGCCGGGGCCGCGCCGGTGACCACCGACAGGTCCGGAACCCCGAGGGCCTGAGCATTCCGGAGAATCCGCTGGGCCCGGTCCGGCCGAGCCTCGATGGCGGTGGCGCGCAGGCTCGGATGGCGCAGCATCCACTCGATCGCGATGGATCCCGCCCCGGCCCCGACATCCCAGAGATGCTGGCCCGGATGCGGGCGCAGGGCCGCCAGCGTCAACGCCCGGATCTCGGCCTTGGTCAGCTGCCCGTCATTCTCGAACAGCCCGTCGTCGAGGCCGGGCGCCAGCGGCAGGGCCTGTCCCGCGCCGGCGACCGCGATGGCCACGGTGTTGAGCGGGTCGATCGTTTCGAGGTCGAAGCCATCGGCCCGGCCGGAGCGGACCCGCTCGCGCGGGCCGCCCATCGCCTCCAACACAGTGATGATCGAGGCGCCGAAGCCGCGCTCGGCGAGCAGCGTCGCCAGCGCGGACGGCGTGCTGCCGTCCCAGGACAGGACCAGGAGGCGGGCGCCGGGCTGGATGTGCGGCACGATCCGGGCCAGCGCCCGCCCGTGCAGCGTCACGAGACCACATTCGGCCAGCGGCCAACCGAGCCGCACGCAGGCGAGGCTGAAGGCCGAGGGCTGAGGGAAGGTACGAATCTCGGCGGGCGGCACCAGCCGGGCGATCTCGGCGCCGATGCCGTAATGGAATGGGTCGCCGGTGGCGAGGATGCAGGTCGGCCGCCCGCGCCGGGCCAAAATCTCCGGGTAGGCGTCGTGGATCGGTCTCGGCCAGGTCCGGGTCTCGGCGTCGAGGGGGGCGGCGAGGGCGAGGTGGCGGCGGCCTCCGTAGACGACCTGTGCGCCATCGAGCGCGGCAGCGGCCGCCGGCGCGAGGCCCGAGCGTCCATCCTCGCCGATGCCGACGATCGATAGCCAGCGGTGGCTCGACAGGGGATCAGCGCTCATGGACAAGACCCCCATGAACCGCGGCGCGATGCGAATCCTGATCCTCGGCGGCACCGGGGAGGCCAGCGCCCTGGCCCGGGCCCTGGCCGGACGGGGCGAGTACGCCGTGATGCTGTCGCTGGCCGGCCGGACCGCGGCCCCGAAGGCCGAGCCGGTGCCGACCCGGATCGGCGGGTTCGGCGGCGCCGCGGGTCTCGGCGACTATCTGCGTGCGGAGGGTATCGATCGCCTGATCGACGCGACGCACCCGTTCGCAGCGACCATCTCGGCCAACGCCGCCGCCGCCGCGGAGACTGCGGGGGTGCCGCTGCTGGCGATCCGCCGGCCGGGGTGGCGCCGCGCGGCCGGCGACCTCTGGACCGAGGTGGCGACCATGGAGCAGGCGGTCGCAGCCCTGGGGCAGGCGCCCCGGCGCGTGTTCCTGACGATCGGCCGCCAGGAGGCCGGCGCCTTCGCGGTGGCGCCGCAGCACAGCTATCTGGCCCGGAGCGTCGAGCCGCTCGGGTCGGTTCTGCCAGTTCCGGACCTCACCGCCATCGAGGCGCGGGGCCCGTTCGACGCGGCGGCCGAGGCCGCGCTGATGCACGCCACCGGCACCGAGATCCTGGTCAGCAAGAATTCCGGCGGTGCGGCGACCTACGGCAAGATCGCCGCGGCGCGCAGCCTCGCGATCCCGGTGGTCATGGTGCGCCGGCCGGAGAAGCCCGACGTACCGAGCGTCGCCGACGCCGCGGGCGCTCTGTGCTGGCTCGAGACCGGCGTTCATGCCGTGCCCGCGACCTTGCGCGAGGTGTAGACGAACGGCACGCCGCCGGACCGTGGGATCAGCCGCGTGGTGGAGGCGCCGAGGATCACCATCGTGGCCATGTCGGCCGGTACGGCATGCGCTTCGGCGAGCGTCGAGACCCGGATCGCTTCGTCCGGCCGGCTGATCGCGCGGGCGAACATCACCGGCGTTTCGGGCGCCCGGATCCCGGCGGCGAGATCGAGGGCGGCGCCGAGCTGCCAGGGCCGGGCCGCCGAGATCGGGTTGTAGAGCGCGATCACGAAGTCGGCCCGCAGCACCGCGTCCAGCCGGGCCGTCACCACCGGCCAGGGCTTCAGGTTGTCCGAGAGCGACAGGGCGCAGAAGTCGCCGCCGAGCGGCGCGCCGAGCCGGGCGGCGGCGGCCAACATCGCGGTGATCCCCGGCTCCACCGTGATGGTCAGGTCCCGCCAGCCGGGCTCGCCGTACTCCACCGCCTCGAAGACGGCCGAGGCCATGGCGAAGACGCCCGGATCGCCGCCGGACACCACCGCCACCCGCCGGCCGGAGGCGGCGAGCTGCAGGGCATGGCGGGCGCGGTCGACCTCGACGCGGTTGTCGCTGGCGTGACGCACCAGGTCCGGCCGCTCGGGCACGCGCGCCACGTAGGGGAAGTAGCCGATCAGGTCCTGCGCGGCGTCGAGGGCCCGGCGTGCGGACTCTGTCAGCAACCCGGGATCCCCGGGGCCGAGGCCGACCACCGTGACGCTGCCGCTCACACCCTGGTTCAACGTGCGTCTGCCTGCGATGTCAGCACCAGGGCGGCGAAGCCCTGCTCACCAAGGAGCTTGACGGGCCGTTTATCGAAGGACGCGAAAGCCTCGCTTCCCAACCACCGCCCCTCGAAGGTGATAACTCCGTCGGCGAAGTCACCGCCGGCTTCGAGAAGCGTCAGACCCGCCTCGACCCCCGGTCGGTTCGCTACCACGTTGTCGGCCTCGATCAGGCCGCGGATCGCAGTCGCGATCTCAGCACGTGGCATCGCGTATCGGCTGCGGAGAACCCGAACCAGTTCGCACAGCGTGTGAAGGCTGATCGCGACCTGGCTGGCCCGTTCCATTAGGTCCAACGCAGCGCGCGCCTGCGCTTCATCGTCGTCCACGACCAGGCGCAGCAGAACGTTTGTATCAGGCGTGAGCTTCACGGCCGGTCCAGACCGGCCATAGCGGCGGCCGCCCCCGCCTCGGCGATGGCCTCGTCGATCTCCTCGATCGAGCAACGCGCGCCGTTACCCTTGCCCTTGAGGATCCCGTGAAGCTGCCGCCAGGAGCCGCGCGGCCGATCGGCCTTCAGTTCGGCCCGGCCATCGGGCAGCAGCTCCAGCCTGATCTTGTCGCCGGGCTGAATTCCGAGATGCTTCAGGATGTCCTTCCGGAACGTGACCGGACCCTGGTCGGTCACCGTCAAGGTCGTCATGATGCATCCTCCAACCTACAAAGTGTAAGGCTGCGCTGCATGACTGGCCAGAGCCGCGGATCGTGTCCGGCTCTCACGGCCGACGCCCCTCGCCGGGCAGGAGGACCATCGAAAAGTAGGGCGCGTCGTCGTCGGCCTTGTCTGCGAGCATCACCACGCGCTCGCCCGCCATGGTGCCGCGCTCGACATAGACGGCCCGGCCCAGCAGCCCGGCGGCGGTGAGCGCCGCGCGCACCTTTGGCAAATGCCGACCGAGTTTCATCACCACGGCGGCGTCTGTGCCGCGCAGGCGCTCGGTGAGCGCGTCCAGCGGCAGTGTGGCCGGCAGGACCGTGAGGATGTCGTCGCCCCAGGTGATCGGCGTGCCGGCCCGGGTCCAGCAGCCTGACATGCCGGTGACGCCCGGCACCACCTCCACGGGGAAGCGGTCCTTGAGGCGCCGCCACAGGTGCATGAACGAGCCGTAGAAGAACGGGTCGCCCTCCGACAGGATCGCCACGTCGCGCCCGGCGCCGAGATGGTCGGCGAGTTGGCCGGCCGCGTCGTCGTAGAAGGCGGCCAGCGCCGCCACGTAATCCGGATGCTCCGGGTGGATCTCGGTGGTGTAGGGATAGGCCAGCGGCATCTCCCGGGCGGGGTCGCGCAGGATCGCGTCCGCGATGGTACGGGCGTTGCCACGCCGGCCGCGCTTGCAGAAATGCACCAGCACGGGCGCGCGCATCAGGATGCGCTGCGCCTTCACGGTGAGCAGTTCCGGGTCGCCCGGGCCCATGCCGACCCCGTAGAGGGTGCCGGTCACGGCCGTTGCGGGAATCTCCTCGACGGGGGCTTCGACGCGCTCGAACCCGTCCATCACTCGACCTCGCTGGCGAGTGCGTTGACCGCCGCCGCGGTCATGGCGCTGCCGCCACGCCGGCCGTGGACGACCACGAACGGGACGCGTCCGTCCCGGGCCAGAGCGTCCTTCGATTCGGCGGCGCCGACGAAGCCCACCGGGATGCCGATCACGGCGGCCGGTGGCGGCACGCCGGCGTCCAGCAGCTCGAGCAGGCGGAACAGCGCGGTGGGCGCATTGCCGACCGCGACGATGCTGCCCGGCAGGTGCTCCCGCCACAGCTCCATGGCGGCGGCCGAGCGGGTGGTGCCCAGGCTCGCGGCGAGATCCGGCACCCGCGGATCGCCCAGCGTGCAGATCACCGCGTTCTTGGCAGGCAGCCGTGCCCGGGTGACGCCGTCGGCGACCATCCGGACATCGCACAGGATCGGGGCTCCGGCCTGGAGCGCCGCGACCCCGGCCTCGGCGAACCCATCCGACATCTCAACGTCCACGGGGAGGTCGGTCATGCCGCAGGCATGGATCATCCGGACGACGACGCGCTCGGCCGCTCCCGACCAGCGCGCGAGGTCGGCCTCGGCCCGGATCATCGCGAAGGAGCGCGCGTAGATCGCCGCACCGTCGCGGATATAGTCGTAGCGGGAGGCCGTCTCCGGCTCCGAACCTGCCTGGCGCAGGGCATTCTGGCTCGCGCTCATGCCGGTCTCTCGTTCCTCCCGAAATCCGTCACGGTGTTCCCCGGCGCGAAGGCGGCGGCGAGCCCGACGGTCTTGGCCCTTCCTAACCGCTCCAGCACCGCCTCGATAGGGAGGTGCATCGCCGGCTCATCGCCGGGCGCGCCGCCGATGACGGTGCCGTAGAGGCCACCTCTTCCGACGAGGGTCAGGTCGGCGGGGCCGGGCCGGGCGCAGCCCTTGGCGCAGCCGGAGACGTGGGCCGCGCGCCCCTCCAGGCCGAGGGGCGCGAACATCGTCGCGAGACGCGCGGCATCCACGAGCGTCGGCGTCGATCCGGAGGCGCAGGCCGGCGCGCCCGTACAGGCGGCGACGCTGCGCCGCGGATCATCGGGGGCGATGATGAAGTTGCGGGCCAGAGCCGTCAGATCTGCGGCGGACGGATCCTGAAGCGGCAGCAACACGAAGCCGCGGGCCGGGGACAGGCGGATCTCCTCGGCGCCGAGGCGGGCGGCAAGGCCCACGAGTTGGTCGAGGGCATCGGCCGTGCAGCGACCGAACGGCGCATCCACCGTGAGGATGCGCTGCCTTGGCGCCAACCATTCGACACCGACCCGCGGCGAGAAGGGCACTGCCCATCGGGAGACGCCACGGTGCCCCCCCTCCCGCACGGGAGAGGGCACCTGCGTCTGGATTTCGACCCGAACGGCATTGTCCAGTGCGCTGAAGTCATCGGGCGACAGATCGCGCATTCGCCGCAATCCGGTCCGGGCGAAGGCCTGCAGCAGTGCCGCTATCGCGGCCGGCGCCTCCTCCGCAGCGCAGGTGGCGAGATCGTGAAAGCCCTGACCTCCGGCGACCGCGATCCCGATGTCCCCGGATATATGTGAGAACAGGTACGCGTCGGCCTCCGGCAGCTCCGCACCCAGGCGCCCTTCGACCACCACCAGCGTCTTGGCCGGCAGCCCCGGCACGGCGAGCCCCGCCGCCTCCACCGCACGCGCGAGGGCCGGCACATCGAACGTTTCGGTCGGATCGCGGCCGGCGAGGGGGCTTGTCAGCGTCAGCCGCTGCGGGCCGCCATCGCTACGCGCGTCGCCGAGCCCGGCGGCTTCCAGTAGCCGGGCGAGCGGCGTGCGCGTCGCGTCGGAGACGCCGCGGATCTGGAGGTTGGCCCGGGCGGTGAGGTCGAGATGGCCGTTGCCGAAGCGGCGCGCGCCCTCGGCGACGGCGTGCGCTTGCGCCAAGGTCAGGATCCCGAGGGGGGGATGCACCCGGGCGAGCAGGCCGTCGCCGGTGGGCATCGGGCGGCTGAGCCCCGGGCACCAGCCCCGGCGCGCCGGAGCCTCGGGGAGCACCCGGCGATGGGTGGAGACAGTCATTCGGCCGCCTCCGGCATCAGCGCGTCGGCCGGCAGCGCGTTGCGCCGGCTGTGCCACAGGCCACGGTCGCGGGCCTCGTCGAACCGCTCCAGGATCGCTCGGGTCGCGGCCGGGTTGGCGGCGCGCAGGCGGTCGAACACGTCGGGATCGGCGATCCAGGCCGCGTAGAGGCGGTCGAAGCCGGCATCGGTCACGGCGTCGCTCGCCGCGGCCAGCACGAACACGGCGTCGAGGCCCTGAGCCAATTCCTGCGCGCCGCGGTAGCCGTGGCGGAGCTGGCCCGCGATCCAGCGGGCGTCCGCCAGGCGCCCGCCGATCAGCCGGGCGGCATCCTCCCGGGCGGTGCGGGCCTTCGGACGCTCGGGAACGGAGACGTCGAGGCTGTACAAGGTGGGGCTGGCGCCCTGGAGCGTGGCGGCGGCGGCGAACCCGCCCATCGCGTCCACCGCGGCGTCGCCGTCGAACAGGTCGCGTTCGGCCACGTCGAAGGCGTGAAGATAGGCGTCCGCCGCCGCGACCCGGGCGCCGAATTCCGCGTCCGGCCCCTCGCGGTCGCCGTAGGCGTGGCTGCTGGCTGCGAGGTAAGCCCGTCCGAGATCGGCCCGGACGTCCCACGCGCCGTCGAGGGCGGTGGCGGCCGTGGCGGCGCCGTAGCGACCCGGTGCCGCGCCGTAGACCCGGGCGGTCGTCTCACCACGGCGGCGCGCTGCAGCCAGGGGATTCTCGAAATCCTCCTCGTCCCGTTCGGCCACTGCGCGGGCGGCACGGTCGAGCAGCGCCAGCGTATCCGGGAAGGTGTCGCGGAAGGCGCCGGAGACGCGCACCGTCACGTCGATGCGCGGCCGGTCGAGCATCGCCAGCGGCAGCACCTCGAAGCCGGTGACCCGTGTGCTGGCGTGGTCCCAGACCGGCCGGACGCCCATCAGCGCCAGGGCGTGGGCGACGTCCTCGCCCCCGGTGCGCAGGGTCGGCGACGCCCAGAGATCCATGACGATCCGGGCCGGGTACTCGCCCTCGTCCTGGAGATAGCGGGTCACCACGGAGGCGGCGGCCTTCTCGCCCAGCAGGGCGGCGGCACGGCTCGGGATCGCCCGCGGGTCGAGCGTCGCGAGGTTGCGCCCGGTGGGCAGCACGTCGGCGCGGCCGCGGGACGGCGAGCCCGCGGGGCCCGGCGGCACGAAGCGGCCGTCCAGGGCCGCCAGAAGGCCCGCGCGCTCGCCGGCGGCGCTCGCCAGGACCGGCTCCGGAGCATTGTCGGGGGCACGGCCGAACACGTGCAGCCCGTCGCGGAACGTGGTCTCGCCGAGGTCACAGAGATGGGCGTCGAGGCGGGTGAGCGCTTCGTCCATGGGCGTGTCCGGCCCGATCCCGGCACCCGCCAGCAGTCCGGCGGCCTCCGCATCCTCCAGGATCGCGGTGGCGATCAGCCCGGCCCGGCGCGGATCGAGCACGTTGGCGGACGAATATTCCTCCACCAACTCGCGCAGGCGCGCGGCCTCCGGTGACAGGGCGTGCACCTCCGTATCGGGGGTGAGATGGCCGAGCGCGATCCCGCCCAGCCGGCGTTTGAGCGGCGCGGCCTCGCCCGGATCGTCCACGATGAACGGGTAAATGACTGGCAATCCGCCGACGCAGAGCGCCGGGAAGCAGCCGGGCGACAGTGCCACCGCCTTGCCGGGCAGCCACTCGGTGGTGCCGTGGGTCCCGAGCTGTACCAGCGCATCGAAATGCTGCCGGAGCCCGAGGTGGAACGCCAGGTAGGCGTGGGTCGGGACGCGCTCGGGATCGTGGTAGCCGGACTTGCGGTCGGGGTCGCGACCGCGGTCCGGCTGAAGGAAGAGCGCAAGTTTACCCGCACCAGCCGCAACAGCTTTGGCAGTCACATCGCGGCCCGCGGGTAACGCCACGTGCCCCCTCTCCCGTTCGGGAGAGGGTTGGGGTGAGGGATCAGGTCTTTCCGGACGAGGCGCATCCCTCACCCTGTCCCTCTCCCGCACCAGAGAGGGGACCCACGACTCCTCCGGTAAGGCGTGCGAAAGCTGCTTCTCTTCGAGGCTGCCCGGACCGCCGTGTGACGCTGGCCGACGTGCAGCGGCATCGACTGTGACCATCCGGAACCGGAAAAGATCATCGCGACACACCGGGTCGGCGGCCGGCTCGCCCCAGGCCGCGGTCAGCGCGTCACGCATTCCTGCCGGCAATCCGGCGAGCCAAGCGCCATAATCCGCCAGCGGGACCACGAAGCCGGTCTCGCCCTCGGTAAGCGCCTGCATCAGCACGGCTGGTTCGGGCGGCAGGCCGGTCGCGTAACCCGACCCGGCAAGATCGGAAAAAATCGCGCGGGCGCTCTCGGGGGTGTCGAGGCCGACCGCGAAGCCGGCCCGGCCGCCGCGGGCGGGATAGTCGGACAGCACGACGGCCACCCGTCGCTCGGCCCGGGGGAGGGCGGCGAGACGCAGCCAGCCCGCCGCCCGTTCGGCCAGGGCTTCGATGCCGGCCGGATACGGAACCGCCCGGCGCTCGGCGAAGCCGGCGACCTCGGCGGCTTCTTCCTTGAACGAGATCGGGAAACCGGAAAGCCGGCCATCGAATTCCGGCAGGGCGACCTGCATGGCGAGGTCGGCGGCGCCGAGGCCGCGGGCCGAAGCCTCCCAGGCCGCCTGGGGCGAGCCGACCGTGTAGGCCTGGAGCACCGGGCAATCGGCGCCATCGAGGACGAAGTCGATCCCGTCCTCCCGCGCCGAGAAGGCGGTGGCGGCGATCACCAGATCCGGCTTGCGGGCGCGCACGGCCTCGGCCACCGCCCGGGCCGCCTCCGGCTCCTTGAGGCTCGACACCGCCATCGGCAGCACGCCGATGCCGCGGGCGCGCAGCGACGCGACCAGGGTGACGAACGGCGCGGTATCGCCGCCCAGCACCGCGGAGCGGTAGACCAGCAGCAAGACCAGGGGTGCCGTGCCGGTCCGCACGTCGGCCAGCGGAACCGCCGTCTCGGCTGCCGCGATGGCGATGGTCAGAGGCAGCGCGCCGCAGCCGGGGCACCAGGGAAACCCTCGTGGCAGCGGCTGAGGCGGCTCGACCACGCCGCCCGCACCGATCCGGACGGCCAGCAGGCGCAGCATCCGCCGCAGGTTCTCCGGGCCGCCGGCGCGAAAATATCCGTCGAGCTGTTCGGCGAGGTCCGGATCGGTGGAGAAGCCGGCGAGCCGTGGGTCCGGCCGGTCGTCGCCCGGCAGCACCGCCAGCACGACGCCGTGCGCCCGTGCCGCGGCGGCACAGCGCTCGATGCCGTAGCGCCAGTAATCCAGCCCGCCGAGGCAGCGGATCACAACGAGCTTCGCGCGGGCGACGACGCGCTCGACGTAGAGGTCCACCGACATCGGGTGGCGGAGCTTGGCGAGCTTGGCGAGCCGCAGGCTCGGCAGCCCGGGCTCGCCGGCATGGGCCTGGCCGATGCCCGCGAGGTCGCTGTCGGTGAACGAGAGCACGACGAGGTCGCCGGGCTCCTGCCCGAGATCCACCGCCGCCTCGCCCTCGTCGAGGGAGACCGTATCGATGCGGACGAGATGCATGGCGCGCCTCCTAGGCCACGCCGGATCGGGCGTGCGCGCAGCGTCTCAACGAGGGAGCGCGCGCGATCGCGATCATCCCGCGAGCGCCGCGGCGACGGCGCCCTGGTCGAAGCCCTTCAGGCCGATCACCACAAGGCGCCCGTCCCGGTTCTCGCCCGCCCGCCAGGGCCGGTCGAAATGGTGAGCGACGCGCCGGCCGACGCCCTGCACCACGAGGCGCATGGCCTTGCCCTCGACCTCGGCGAAGCCCTTGATCCGCAGCACGCCCGCGGCCTCGGCGGCCTTCTCGACGCGGGCCGCGAGGTCGCCGGCGGTGACGGCGGGGCGGATCGGCAGGGCCACGGTCTCGAAGTCGTCGTGGTCGTGGTCCTCGCCGTCTCCGTGATGCGAGGGGCGGGCGTCGAGGTCGTCCTCGGCCGCGGCGCCGAGCCCGAGCAGCACCAGCGGGTCGATTGCGCCGTTCTCGGTCTCCACCACCTTCACGGCGCGGGGCAGCTGCGCCTCGACCTCGGCACGAACCCGGGCGCGGGTCTCGGCGTCGAGCAGGTCGGACTTGTTGAGCACGACGAGGTCGGCGCAGAGGAGCTGGTCTTCGAACACTTCTTCCAGCGGGTTGTCGTGATCGACCGCCGTGTCGGCGGCGCGCTGGGCGGCCAGAGCTTCGGGATCCTCCGCGAAGGCACCCGCCGCCACGGCCGGCCCGTCCACCACGGCGACGACGCCGTCAACGGTGACCCGCGAGCGGATCGCCGGCCACTGGAACGCCTGGACCAGCGGCTTCGGCAGGGCGAGGCCGGAGGTTTCGATCAGGATGTGCTCCGGCGGCTCAGCGCGACCGAGCAGGCTCTCGAGCGCCGGCACGAAGTCGTCGGCGACCGTGCAGCAGATGCAGCCGTTCGGCAGCTCGACGATGGAATCCTCGGTGCAGCCCTCGACGCCGCAGGCGGCCAGGAACGACTTGTCGAAGCCGACATCGCCGAACTCGTTGACCAGGATCGCCAGGCGGCGGCCCTTGGCGTTCTCGATGACGTGGCGGACCAGCGTCGTCTTGCCGGCCCCAAGGAAGCCGGTGACGATGGTGCAGGGAATCTTGGTCACGATGGTCATTCCGCAGCCTCCAAGGTGCCGGCCGGACGCGGGCGGGGATCGGGAAAGGGCGGGATGCGGGCGATCACGCCGGTCTTGAATGCGGCGGGGCGTTCCCGCCAGGGCACGATGCCGTCCGGCGTCGCCACGTAGGCCGCGAGTCCGTCCAGGATGGTGGTTGCCGACTCGGCCGGGTCCATGTCGCCGTAGACGTAGGTCCAGCGGTTCCCGGATGCGACCGCCACTGAACAGGGCCGCTTGCACACCGACAGGCACTCGACGCCCTCGATCCGCAACTGCCCGGCCGTGTTGCACGCGTGCAGGGCATCGAGCAGGCGCGTGCCGGCTCGGGGCCCGTCCGGATCGTCGCCCGGGCGGCGGCAGGTCGTGCAGACGTAGAGGACGGTCTCGGGGAGGACGGCCTCAGGCATGGGCCGTCCCGCGCGCGCTTCCGTGGCCGAGAGCCTGCCAGGCCCAGCCGAAGCCGAGGCCGATCAGCATCCAGAAGACGAAGCTGATCGCCAGCGAACGCGCCGCGAACTGCGCCGCGAGCGCTGCGGGAAGCTCCGAGGACACCTCCGAAGCCAGCGGCGCGCCGGCGACGTGCGGTGCCACGATCAGCACGAGCCCGCCCAGGATCGCGATCAGTGAGCGCCGGATCGTGATCAGGTACAAGCCCATCCCGGTGGCGGCGGCGGTCATGACCCACCACGCCTGTCGGGCGGCGAGCGGTGCCGCCTCGCTGCCCGGCAATTCCGGCGGCAATCCCAGGCCCGGGGCCAGGGCGACGCTGGCAAAGCCCGCGATCGCGAACGCCACACCGACCTGACGCGTCGGCTCACGGCCGCAGGCCAGGATCGCCGCGCCGAGCAGGAGGGCATAGCCGACCCCGCCCATGAGCGTTGCCAGAGCCGTGAAGGCCATCCGGGGCAGGCCCTCAGCGGGCTGCCACTCGGGCGCGGCGTCGGGGGTAGCGTGATCGTGCCCGGCATGCGCCAGCACGACCGGAAGGCCCCGGTCGGCCTGATGCGTCTGCTTGGTCTCGTAGCGCTCGGCCGCCACGATCAGCGGTGAGGTCAGCGTCAACTCGAGGCCCGTCACGACGACGGCCGCGAGGAAGCCGGCGGCCAGGGCCGCCGACAGAAGCCGGATGATCATCCCTGCGCCAGGGGCGTCAGTGACAGGGGAAGTTCTGGGTGTGCCGAAAATCGTGCGCGGCGTTGTGCAGCGCGATCGCCGGCGAGAAGCCCGCCATGAACAGCAGGCCGAGGCCCAGGAAGGCCGCGAGCGCGACGGCGACCGGGCGCTCTCCGGCGCGGGTGCCGGTGGCGACGGGGGCGAGGGTCGAGGTAGTCATCAACATGTCTCCAGCCGCCCCACCGGCGGCATTGCGGGATCTCGTCGTGACGGCAGGTCTCCTGGCTCGCGGCTCGGCGCGCCTGCCGCCTTCCCGGATCGCTCCGGTGGCCTACTGGCAGACGCTCGCCGCTCACAGTTGCGGGGGCAGCCGCGGATTCGAGGTTCGCACCCCTCACCGCATTCCCTTTTCACCCAGTCACCGGGGCACCGTCACGCCATCGTTGTAGACGCATGAAAGCTCTCGCACAACGGACGCGAAGCGGAATCGTTTCCGACTCTTGGGGTACGGCGCGGATATGCGGGTCGGGCGGTCACCGGGCGCGTCGAAACGCGTCCGGGCGCGAGTCGCCGACGCGCGCTTCCGCCGTCGCAGCTTGGCCGTCAGCACCGGCGCCGTGTAACGGCCGGCGTGGACGATCCCGGTCCGTATCCGATTCTCGAACCCGTGAGCGTTGATGTCGATGCGTACCTTGTCGCTGGCCCTCGCCATCCTGGCGGCGGCGTCCCTTCCGGTCCGGGCCGACGACCGCGCCGCCGCGCTCGTCGCCGGGGGGCTTGTCGTGGGGAAGACCGACAGGATCGCCCTGGCCGCGGAGGAGCTGTACCTTTCGGAGCAGGCCGTGCGGATCGACTATCGGTTCCGGAACCAGACCGATGCCGACATCGAGACCACGATCACGTTCCCGATGCCCGACATCACCGGCGACTCCGAGATGCTGGTCTCGATTCCCGATCCGGCCCACGACAACTTCCTGAAGCTCCAGGCCGCGGTCGATGGCGAGCCGGTCGAAGCGCAGGTCGAGCAGCGGGCCTTCCTGATGCGGAGCGCCACACCGCCCGTGGAGATCACCGCCGAGCTCAAGGCACTGGGGATCCCGCTCGTGCCGACCACCGCGGCGACGGAAGCGGCCCTGCGCCGGCTCGGCGAGCGCCAGCGCCGCGACCTGATCGCTGCCGGGATCCTGGAGCGGCAGGAGCACAAGGACGGGACGATCGCGGACGCCCCGCTCTGGACGCTGAAATCGAAGTTCTGGCGCCGGCAGGTCTTCCCGGCCGGGCGCGAGATCGCGATCCGCCAGAGCTACGTTCCGAGCCTCGGGGGTCTCGCGAGCCTGTCCTACGGCGCGCCGACCCTCGACCCGGCGCAGAAGGCGCACTACGCGATCCGATATTGCACGGACCCGACCTTCGAGCGGGTGGCCCAGGCCCTGTATCGGCGGGCGAGTGCCGACGGCAGCCGGGCGTTCCAGGCCTACGAGCGATCCCTCTCCCACGTGATCACCTCCGGGGGCGACTGGGCCGGCCCGATCGGCGTGTTCAAGCTGGTCGTGGACAAGGGCGATCCCGCGACCCTGGTCTCGTTCTGCGGTGCCGAGGTGAAGAAGACCGGCCCGACGACCTTCGAGATGATCGCGAGGGACTACGTTCCGAAGCGGGATATCGATATCCTGCTGCTCAAGACCAAGTCGGGCGGATGAGACGGTCGGGCGGTCTCGAGTGCTCGCCGCCGAAGTGGATACCGGTTCGGCGTAAGCGAGCGCGTTGCATCAAGAACTGAGGGCCGTTCCCGATTGCCCCCCGATCGGGAACGGCCCTCACGGCGGGCCCATGGGCTTGACGGGCTGGGTTCGATACGGGCACCGCCGGGCGCGCCTTCCGGCCGCGTCCTCCGCGTCCGGTCCAGACCGCTTCGGAGACACGATGGCCCCGGCAGACGCCCCGACACCCGCCCTCGTCGATCTCGCCGCCGGCCGCGCCCCGCAGAGCGTCGTCGAGGCGGATGGGACCTGGCTGGAACTCGACCTCGGCGGCCGCTTCCCGGTCCAGTCCGTCGTCGTGATCCCGGGCGGGGAGGGCGGTTCGGCCGCTAAGGGCGCCATCCTGTTCTCGCAGGACGGCGCATCCTGGTCCGAACCCGGTATCGCGTTCCGTCAGGTCGAGTCGGGTGTGGGCACTGCCGTCATCGAGGCAGATGAGCGCGCCTGGACGCGCTCCGTGCGCGTTGCGATTCCGGCCGCGATGCCGAACGCCACGGTCCGGGTCATGTGCGAGGAGGCCGCGTTCGACCTGATCGCCCTGCGGGCTATGCTGGGCCTCGACGTTTCGCTCCTGAACGAGAAGCCCGGCGCCAACGCCTTCACCGCCTACACCCTGGAGAGCAGTCCGGGCCGCACGAGCCGCGCCCTGGTGGGCGTAGCGGTGTACCAGAACGGCGCCTTCGGCAACTGCCTGATCCAGTACATCATCGCGCTGTCCGTCGCGAAGGCGCTGAACCTGAAATACGTGGCGGTTCCGAAGTTCGACCGCAGCAAGGTCATCTTCCTGACCGAGCGTCTGACCTGTGACGGCATCACCTTCCTGCCGCCGGACGAGCCGCTGCCGGCCGATGGGTATTTCCTGTCCGGCCTGTTCTTCGATCCGACGCAGTTCCAGCGGCAGGTGAGCCTCGACGCGCCGCCGGATTCACGGGCGATCATCCAGGGGATGATCCGCCCTCTGTTCAACGGCTTGCCGGCGACGTTCCCGCCCAAGCCTGACGACCAGCTCCTGATCCACATCCGCTCGGGCGACATCTTCAGCACCTGGGTCGACCCGCATTATCCCCAGCCGCCCTTCGCGTTCTACCGCATGGTGATCGACCGGCTGCTCGGCGAGGGCCGCATCCGTTCGGTCAAGCTGGTCTTCGAGAACCGGCTGAACCCGGTGATCGCCGAGGTCGAGGCCTACGCGCGGGGCCTCGGATTGCCGGTGGAGACGCAGAGCGAGTCGCTGATCGCCGACGTCACGGCCCTGGTGAACGGCCGCTACCTCGTGTTCGGCCTGGGGACCTTCGGCCCGGCGATCTGCCACCTGTCCGAGCGGGTCGAGCAGGTCTTCTACTTCGCGTCCAACTGGCCGCAGATCTTCCGGGGCATCCCGTCGATTGACCGGGTGGTCGAGGTCCGGGATTTGGAGGAGCGCTACATCAAGGTCGGCGAGTGGCAGAACACCGACACGCAGCGCCGGATGATGATCGAGTACCCGGCCGAGGCGCTGGCCTTCGACGACGCTGCCTGAGGATCAGGGCTTGTCCTCACGGTGCTCGACGGGGTCCGCGATCGCCCCGCGCGCCTGTACGGCATCCCGGTACAGGCGCTCGACGTCCCGCTTGAATGCGGCCCGGGAATCGTCCCGAGAGTAGAACATGTGGCCGCCGGGGTAGACCGCGAGGCTGACCCGCCCGGCGCCGTAGGCCGGCACCTGTGCGAGCAGGAGCTTCGAGGCGTAGTAGGGCGTCACGAGATCGGTGAAGCCGTGGGCGACGAGCACCCGGAGCCGGCCGTCCAGCGCCAGCACGCCCTTCAGGTTTGACAGCGCCTCCGGGGCCTGGCGGCCCGAGCCCCACGTCCAGCCGCGGTTCACGGCATTGTTCAGCAACTCGTAGCGCATGTTCGGCACCGGCCATTTCAACGTGCGCGCGTAGAGGTCGAGCATCGCGCTGGTCAGAGGCGCCTGGAGTGCGGTGAGCTGGGGGTCCTCGAAGCCCGATTGCGCTGCGTCCGGATTCGGATCCCAGCCGGTGATGCCGGTGTCGTAGGCGCTGGTGACGCGCTGCTCCGCCCGGTCGAACTCGCGCTGAACGCTGCGGGTGGACAGGCGCGCCGCCTGCGCTTTCACGAAGGCTGCGTCGAACCCGGTGAAGGCCGCGACCTTGTCGGTCATGCGCGCAACGGCGGCCTTGTCGCCGGGGCCCTTGAGCAGGTCGGCGAGGTAGGGGCCCACCGCGTAGGCCTCGGCGTCGCCGAGCAGAGCCGGGCTCGGCGCCGTGCCCGCCCGTTCGAGGGCGCCGGCCGCCAGGGACGGCAGCTTCAGCACGTAGCCCCAGGGATTGGCCCGCGGGGTCTCGAGCCAGCCGAAATCCAGCACCGGCGACAGCAGCACCAGGCCGGACAGGCCAACGCCGATATCCTCCTGCAGCTTCTCGGTGATCAGCGGCCCGCGGAAGCCGCCGTAGCTCTCGCCGACGAAAAATTTCGGGCTCGCCATGCGGTCGTTGACCCGCAGGTAGCGGGCGATGACGGCCGCGAGCGTGGCGGCGTCGCTGTCGATGCTCCAGTAGCTCTTGCCGTTCCCGTCCGCGGCCCGGCTGTAGCCGGTGCCGACCGGATCAATGAAGACGAGGTCGGTGAAGTTGAGCCAGGTGCCATCATTGGGCGTCAACGCTACCGGTTGCGACGGGCTGATGCTGGCGCCCCCGGTCGGCAGCCGCCACGGGCCGATCGCCCCGATATTCAGGTAGGCGGACGCCGCCCCCGGACCGCCGTTGACCGCGAAGGTGACGGGCCGCTCGCGCCCGGACTGCGGGGCCATCGTGTAGGCGACGTAGGCCACCTCGGCCTGAAGCTTTCCGGCCTCGTCGACGAGCGGCAGGCTGCCGGCCGTGGCGGTAAAGTCGAGGGTCCGTCCATCGGGGAGCGTCACACTCTGGCGGGTGGTCGAGTCCGGCGGCAGGCGCCGGCCCTCCGGCCCACGCGGAGCCGGCTTGGCCTCCGCTTGCGGGCCGGGATGGTGTGCGTCCTGCGCGTGGAGCGGCAGCGGCGCCGCCAGGGTCAGGACGAGCGCGGCATGCGCGAGACGCTTGCGGAGGAGCACGGTCAAGCCTTCTTGTTCCAGCGGCCCGAATCGTCCTGCTGCCAGTAGGCGACGGTGTGGCCCGCCTCCTTGGCCTGGCGCCACTGCTCGCGGGCGCGCAGCAGGGCGTCCTGGTCGGTCCCGTCGAACAGGATGCAGATCCGCTCGTAGCTCTCCGCGTCCGGCGGCAGGTCGGCGCCCTCCACCAGGAATCGGATGGAGGCCGTGTTGGGGTTCACGTCGCGGAGCGTCAGCACCACCGGCTGTCCTGACGCATCGGGATCCCGGTCGGTGCCGTGGGGCAGAAAACTCTCGTCGGAATAGGTCCACAGGTGGTCATCGAGGGCCTGAAGCCGCTCCTCGGTGGCCGCCTGGATCGCGGCCTGCCAGCCCCGGCCGAGCGAGCGCTCGACGAGGTTCGGCAGCACCTTCTCCAGGGGCTGTCGCTGCATGTGGTAGAACAGGATCTCGGTCACGGTCCGACCGATATAGGGTTCGGGGCCACGGCGCGAGCAGCGGCGCGGAGCCGCGCCCCGGCGCTCAGACCAGCCGGCTCTGCTCGATCGCCGCGCCGACGAACCCCTTGAACAGCGGGTGCGGCTCGAACGGGCGCGACTTCAGCTCCGGGTGGAACTGCACGCCGATGAACCACGGGTGCCCGACATGCTCGACGGTCTCGGGCAGGAGCCCGTCCGGCGAGAGGCCGGAGAAGCGCAGGCCCTTCGCCTCCAGCCGCTCGCGATAGGCCATGTTGACCTCGTATCGGTGGCGGTGGCGCTCCGAGATCTGCGTGGAGCCATAGATCTGGGCGATCTTCGAATCAGGCTCGAGCTGCGCGTCGTAGGCGCCGAGCCGCATGGTGCCGCCGAGGTCGCCGACCGCGGCGCGGCGCTCCAGCTCGTTGCCGCGCAGCCACTCGGTCAGCAGCCCGACCACCGGCTCGGAGGTCTCGCCGAACTCGGTGGAGTTGGCGTCCGGGACGCCGGCCAGCGAGCGGGCGGCCTCGATCACCGCCATCTGCATGCCGAAGCAGATGCCGAAATACGGGATGCGCTTCTCGCGGGCGTAGCGGGCCGCCCGGATCTTGCCCTCTGCCCCGCGCTGGCCGAAGCCGCCGGGTACCAGGATGCCGTTGAGGCCTTCGAGGAACGGCGCCGGATCCTCGCGCTCGAACACCTCGGCCTCGATCCATTCGAGGTTGACCTTCACCCGGTGGCTGATGCCGCCATGGATCAGCGCCTCGGTGAGCGACTTGTAGGCGTCCTTCAGCCCCGTGTACTTGCCCACGATGGCGATGGAGACCTCGCCCTCGGGGTTGCGCACCCGGTCCGATATGGTGGTCCAGCGCCCGAGATCCGGCTCCTCGCCGTGCTCCAGGCCGAAATGGCCGAGCACCTCCCGGTCGAGCCCGGCCTTCCGGTAGGAGAGCGGCACCTCGTAGATCGAGGCCACGTCGAGGGCCTCGATCACCGCGGTCTCGCGGACGTTGCAGAACAACGCGAGCTTGCGCCGCTCCTCGACCGGGATCGGCCGATCGCAGCGGCAGAGCAGGATGTCGGGCTGAATGCCGATCGAGCGCAGCTCTTTCACGGAGTGCTGGGTCGGCTTGGTCTTCAATTCGCCCGCCGACGGGATGTAGGGCAGCAGCGTCAGGTGGACGTACGCGCAGGTGCCGCGGGGCAGTTCCTGGCCGAGCTGGCGGATCGCCTCGAAGAACGGCAGCCCCTCGATGTCACCGACCGTGCCGCCGATCTCGACCAGCACGAAGTCGAACGTGTCGTTGCCGTCGAGGACAAAATCCTTGATCGCGTTGGTGACGTGCGGAATCACCTGGATGGTGGCGCCGAGATAGTCGCCGCGCCGCTCCTTGGCGATGATGTCCTGGTAGATCCGGCCGGTGGTGATGTTGTCGGCCCGGCTCGCCGGCACGCCGGTAAAGCGCTCGTAATGGCCAAGATCCAGGTCGGTCTCGGCGCCGTCGTCGGTGACGAACACCTCGCCGTGCTGGGTCGGGCTCATCGTGCCCGGATCGACGTTCAGGTAGGGGTCGAGCTTGCGCATCCGCACCCGGTAACCCCGGGCCTGGAGTACGGCGGCCAGCGCCGCCGAGGCGAGTCCCTTACCGAGGGAGGAAACCACGCCGCCGGTGATGAAAACGTACCGCGTCATGGGCCTCGGTCCATACAGAAAGCGCTGGCCTTTGCCAAACGGCAAGCCTGCCGGCGATGGAATGGTTGGGGATCAGGCGGGCAACGGGAACGGCCCGCCAGGGCGGACCGGAGCTGAGCCGAATCGTCGGCCCTCGCTCATCCGCCGCCTGACCTCTTGCGGCTCACGGGGCCGGTTGTCACGCGCGTCCAGTGCCGACCCGGTATCCGTTTCGGCCATGCGCCGCGTCAGCGCGACTGCGGCGCCTCGGGTACGGCCGGCTGGGCCGGGGCGGTCGCGGGCGCCCGGTCCTGCTGCTGGCGCAGGGTGTCGAGCAGGTTGTCGGCCCCGGTCGGCTGCTTGGCCGGCTGGCCGGCGGGCGTCGACGCGCCGGTGTCGAGGATCGACTTCGGCGCCGCCGAGCGGTGCGACATCACGGCGAGCAGCATGCTGGTGGTGAAGAACAGGGCGGCCAGGATTGCGGTCGCCCGGGTCAGGGCGTTGGCCTGGCCGCGGCCGGTCATGAAACCGCCGACGCCGCCACCACCGCCGCCCCCGCCGAGCCCGAGGCCGCCCTCGGAGCGCTGGAGCAGCACAACGCCGATCAGCGCCAGGACGATGATGAGGTGGACGACGATCAGGACGGTCTGCATCGGTGTTCCGGAATCTGGTGCGGCTTCGCGCGTCGGTCCCGAGGGGCGGTCCGGCGGCGGGCGCGGGGCGGCCGGTGCCAGACGTCGGACCTGGCGCGCCGGTCGCAAATCTGCCCCGGGCCATACACCACTCGCCGGCCGGCGCCAACTTGACGATCGGCCCCCGGTTGTTCCCGGTCGGCCTCGCGTCCGGCACCGGACCGTGCTCTGTCGGGCGGGAAGGCGGCTCATCGAACGCGCCGCCCCGCCCGGGAGGCCCGCCATGACCATCTCACGCCGTTCGGCGCTCGCCGCCGCGTTCGCCGCGCCGATCCTGATTCATGCGCCGCCGGGACTCGCCGCCGGACCGGAGGCCTCCGGCCAGACCGCCGAGGTCGAGGCGGCGGTGGATGCCTTGACCAAGGCCCTGCTCGCGGCCGACGGCACCGCCCTCGCGTCCCTCACCCTGGACGGCTTGAGCTACGGCCATTCGAGCGGCGTTGTGCAGGACAAGGCGGCCTTCGTCGGCGCGCTGACCAGCGGCGCCTCGCGCTTCCCCAGCATCACGCTGTCGGACCGCTCGGCCTCGGTGATCGGGGAGGACGCGATCGTCCGGCACGTCTTCACCGGTGAGACCGTCGCGGGTGGAAAAACCTCGCCGGTCCATATCGGTGTGCTGCAGGTCTGGCGCCGGGACGACGGCCGCTGGCGCCTGATGGCGCGCCAGGCGTTCAAGCTCTGACGCGCGACCAGTTCGCCGCTCAGTAGCGCGACGGGACGAGCATCTCCGGCGGGGTCGGCGTGCGGATGTAATCCGCGTGGCGAACCCGCTCGGGCAGGTGAACCGGCGGATGCTCGACGTCCTGGTAGGGGATCTGTTCGAGCAGGTGGCTGATGCAGTTCAGCCGGGCGCGCTTCTTGTCCACAGCCTCGATGACCCACCAGGGCGCCTCGGGGATGTGGGTGCGGGTCAGCATGTCTTCCTTGGCGCGGGTGTAGTCCTCCCAGCGCCGGCGGGATTCGACATCCATCGGCGACAGCTTCCACTGCTTCAACGGGTCGGCGATGCGCATGTGGAAGCGCAGGGCCTGCTCCTCGTCGGTGATCGAGAACCAGTATTTCAGCAGCACGATGCCGGAGCGCACCAGCATGCGCTCGAACTCGGGCACCGAGCGGAAGAACTCTTCGACGTCGGCATCGGAGCAGAAGCCCATGACGCGCTCGACGCCGGCCCGATTGTACCAGGAGCGGTCGAACAGCACGATCTCGCCGCCGGCCGGCAGGTGGCTGACGTAGCGCTGGAAGTACCATTGCGTGCGCTCGCGCTCGCTCGGCGCCGGCAGCGCCGCGACCCGGCAGACGCGCGGGTTGAGGCGCTGGGTGATCCGCTTGATCACGCCGCCCTTGCCGGCCGAATCGCGCCCCTCGAACAGGACGACGACGCGCAGCTTGCTGTGCTGGACCCAGTCCTGCAGGCGGACCAGCTCGTGCTGGAGGCGCAGCAGCTCCCGGAAATAGAAGCGGCGGTCGCTGCCGGAGCCGGTCCCGCCCTCGAGGCTGTCGAGGCGGTCGTCCTCGAATCCGAGTTCCATCTCCTCGTCGTAGCTGTCGAGGATCTCGCGGCGGATCATGTCCACCATCGATGGGTCGGCGCGGTCGTGATCGATGGTCATGGCAGGCTTCGCGGTCGGGTGTCGTCACGCCCCACAAAGCAGGATCGTGTGACAGTCCCGAGACC
>NZ_VRVG01000140.1:0-13945 GCF_008040085.1 Methylobacterium sp. WL7
ATACAATAACTTCTGATCGACAGTGTGTGATCTAACGACGGGCAACGAATTCGTCTGAAATTCACCTTCCCACAAGGCTCTGGTGAGGTGAAAATGCCGAGTAAGAAGCTCGAGTCACGACAGATGGACAGATCGCTCTTCAAAAACAGACCCTCTCCGCGGGCCATTCTTATTGTGAATGAGCGAACAAAGCTGACCGCAAATTATGTCAATGCGATCGCTGGATCGATCTTCGCCGTTGGTGGACTGGCGCCGATCTTTGCAGTCTTGTACACATCGAGTCCGCCGAGCGTTCCGATCCCCGGGGTTGTTTGCATCGCGATTGTTTGCTGGATCGCGAGCGCGAGCCTACATTACGCTGCGCGGCGCTTCCTGAAGGAGTTGGTGTCATGAGCATCGTGAATCTCCTCGTCCTGCTGAGCGTTCCCGCGGCAGCGCTCATCCTCGGGTTTGGGGCGCTTCATTTTGCGAAGCGGGCCGACGAGCCCTGAATGCGGCGAGCTTCCTCAGGCTCGTATCGAATGCCAGCCCGGCGGGTTGATCGCGAACTGAACGATCGCATGCATCACCTGCCGTTTGTGCCACCGGCGCTCCCGCGCTAGACGGGCCGCGTCATGTCTCACAACACCTTCGGCCACCTGTTCCGCGTCACGACCTTCGGCGAGAGCCACGGGGTCGCGCTCGGCTGCGTGGTGGATGGCTGTCCGCCCGGCCTCGCGCTGGAGGCCGACGAGATCCAGGCGGAGCTCGACCGCCGCAAGCCCGGCCAGTCGCGCTTCACCACCCAGCGCCGCGAGCCCGACCAGGTGAAGATCCTGTCCGGCGTGTTCGCCGACGACCGCACCGGCGGGCGCCAGTTCACCACGGGCACGCCGATCGCGCTGATGATCGAGAACACCGATCAGCGCTCGAAGGATTATTCCGAGATCCGCGACAGCTACCGGCCCGGCCACGCCGACTACACCTACGATGCCAAGTACGGCATCCGCGACTATCGCGGCGGCGGCCGCTCCTCGGCCCGGGAGACCGCGGCCCGGGTCGCCGCGGGCGCGGTGGCGCGCAAGGTGATTCCGGGCATCACCATCCGGGCCGCCCTGGTGCAGATGGGACCGCACGCCATCGACCGGTCGCGCTGGGACTGGGAAGAGGTCGGCAACAACCCGTTCTTCTGCCCCGACCCCGAGACGGCCGCCCTCTACGAGACCTACCTGGACGGGATCCGCAAGGACGGCTCCTCGGTCGGCGCCGTGATCGAGGTGGTGGCCGAGGGCGTACCCCCGGGCCTCGGCGCCCCGGTCTACGGCAAGCTCGACGCGGATCTCGCCGCCGCCATGATGTCGATCAACGCCGTGAAGGGCGTGGAGATCGGCGACGGGTTCGCGGCCGCCGCGCTCAGGGGCGAGGACAACGCCGACGAGATGCGGGGCGGCAACGGCGGGCGCCCGCGGTTCATGGCCAACCATGCGGGCGGCATCCTGGGCGGCATCTCCAACGGCGAGCCGGTGGTGGTGCGCTTCGCCGTGAAGCCGACCTCCTCGATCCTGACCCCGCGCCGCTCGGTGAACCGCGACGGCGGCGAGGTCGACCTGATCACCAAGGGCCGCCACGATCCGTGCGTCGGCATCCGCGCCGTCCCGGTGGCGGAGGCCATGATGGCCTGCGTGCTGGCCGATCACTATCTACGTCACCGCGGACAGGTGGGAGCCGCCTGACGCGCCGCAGCCGAGGCCGATCGCCCCGCGATCGACCGACCGCTTCGGAGCCACGATTTCACAGGCTCGCCCGCGCCGGACCCTTCATCCGGCGCGGCGGCGGGCGATCCGGGCCTTTCCACCCCGCCTGGGGCGGAGAGATGCGAGACGAGAGAGCGATCCGTGCCCCATTGCACCGTTACCGAGGCCATCGCGGCCTTCGCCCGCGGCGAGATCGTGGTCGTCACCGACGATGACGACCGCGAGAACGAGGGCGACCTCGTCGTCGCCGCCTCGCTCTGCACGCCGGAGAAGATGGCGTTCATCATCCGCAACACCTGCGGCATCGTCTGCGCGCCGATCACCCAGGACGAGGCCCGCCGGCTGCATCTCGACCCGATGGTGGCCTCGAACGACGCGCCGCTCGGCACCGCGTTCACGGTCACGGTCGACACCAAGCACGGGCTGACCACCGGCATCTCCGCGGAGCAGCGCTGCAACACGGTGCGGGCGCTCGCCAACGGCAACATGGGCGCCGGCGACTTCGTCCGCCCCGGCCACGTCTTCCCGCTGATCGCCCGCAACGGCGGCGTGCTGATGCGCTCGGGCCATACCGAGGCCGCCGTCGACCTGTGCAAGCTCGCCGAACTGCCCCCGGTCGGGGTGATCTGCGAGCTCGCCAACGACGACGGCACCGTGATGAAGGGCCCGCAGATCGAGGCCTTCTCCGAGACGCACGGCCTCAAGCGCGTCTCCGTCGCCGACCTGATCGCCTACCGGCAGGCGCGGGACCGGCTGGTGGAGCGGGTCGGGCACTTCACGGTCCATTCCAACCACGGCGACGTGACGGCCTACGCGTTCTCCACGCCGTTCGAGGCGATCCAGCAATTCGCCTTCGTGATGGGCGAGATCGGCGACGGCCGGGACGTGCTGGTGCGGCTCCATCGCTCCAACGTCGCCGCCGACGTGATCGGCGGCGGCAAGCAGATCGACGCCGTGCTCAAGCGCTTCGCATCGGAGGGCCGCGGGGTGCTGGTCTACCTGCGGGACGGGACCGCCGGCGTCCCGCTGAAGAGCGCCATGGAGGAGGGAACGGAGGCCCTGCGCGCCCGCCAATGGCGGGAAGTCGGCCTCGGCGCCCAGATCCTGCGCGACCTCGGAATCGTGTCGATCCGCAACCTCGCGACCTCGGCGCGCTCCTATGTCGGCCTCTCGGGCTTCGGCATCGAGCTGCTGGGCGACGAGCCGTTGGAGGGGTGATCCGAGGCCGGACGCGCCTCAGGCGCGGCGCGCGATGGTCCAGATTGCGGCGCCCGCCATGATGGCGGCGGCGCCCCTGTTCAGCCGGGCGCGGAAGGCAGGTTCGCGCAAGGAATCGCGCGCCCGTGCTGCGAGGGCGGCATAGGGCGTCATCACCACAACGAGCACCGATCCGGTCAGGCCGACGAGTGTGGCGTAGTCCCCGGCCGTGATGGTGCGAAGGTCGACCAGCGTCGGCAGCACGGCGAGGTAGAAGACGATCGTCTTGGGGTTGGCCAGGGTGACGGTGAGCCCGGCGACGAAGCTCGCCAGCGGCCGGTCGGCCGGGCCGCCCTCGACCCGGTCGGTCCGGCCGGCCGAACGCCAGAGCCGGACCGCCAGGATGGCGAGATACAGGCCGGCGCAGAGCCGGACGACCACGAACAGTTCGCCCAAAGTCTCCGCGATCAGGGCCAGCCCGAACACCGCCGCGGACAGGAACGTGAGGTCGCCCAGGACCAGCCCCACCGCGAAGGCCATGGCGGCCTTGAAGCCCGAAGAGAGGGCGCGCGCGATCAGGGCGACGACGCCGGGGCCGGGCACCGCGGCCGCGACGCCGAGCGCCAAGGCGTAGGTGAGGAAGCCGGCCGACGTCATCGCGCGGAGCCCGGGTCCAACGGGTTTGCGGCGGCCGGGCGGGCCGCCTCCGGTCTCGCTCCGATCATTCTCTGTGACATCGCGCGATTCGCCTGGCCGTCGGTGGACCCGACTATGGCGTGCCGGCTGCCGTCGGCAACCGGAGGCGCGAGGGGCCTACCGGCCAGCTGTTTCGAGCTGTTTGCGGCAGCGGAATATCGCGCCTGCCCTACGACGCCTTGTCTTTGCAGAGGTCGTTCTGAGAACGACACCGTCCTCCCGGGGCCGCGAAGCGGAGCCTGGGATCCAGAACCGTTGTCGGATCAGAGGCTTGCACCGTCGGTGGCTCTGGATCCCGGGCTCGCCTGCGGCGCCCCGGGATGACCGGGTGGATGCGGATGCCGATGCCGAAATCTGGGCCTCGTGGAAGGGGGATCTCCGCACGCGGTCTCCCTTCCAGGTCCGTATCGTCCCTGCGGCGATTACCCCTGGCGAGAATCGCGCGCGTCATCGGATCTGGGCTGCCATCCAAACACCTTCAAAGGGTTGGGACTAAGCGTTTCGGATGGCGCAGGCCAAGTCCGACGGCATGCGCCCATCTCTGGCCGGCATGACAGCCGAGAAGGCGGCGTGGAGGACAGAGACGGGTCGCAGAGGACTATCCTTACGCCACGGATCCCAGGTTTCCGCGGACATTTCAGCCGCTACCCTGTCATCCCGGGACGCCGTAGGCGAGCCCGGGATCCAGAACCACGTACGGCGCAAGTCACTGATCCGACACTGGTTCTAGATCCCGGGCTCCGCTTCGCGGCCCCGGGATGACGAGGCTGTTTTCAGAACGCCCTCGGCAAAGACCAGGGGTCGCCGGCCCAGCGGGACAGTCCGATGCCGACCTTTGCTCGAACATCTCGATAGGGCTGGGCCTACCGGCCCATGAGCGCGTCCACGTGGGCGGACACGGATTTGGCGAGGCCTTCCAGGCTGTAGCCGCCCTCGAGCACCGAGACGATCCGGCCGCCGGCGGACCGCTCGGCCAGGTCCATCAGCTTGCGGGTCGCCCAGCCGAAATCCTCCGCTTCCAGACGGAGATTGGCCAACGGGTCGAGGCGGTGGGCGTCGAAGCCGGCCGAGATCACGATCACGTCGGGCCGGAAGGTCTCCAGCCGCGAAAGGATGCCGGCCTCGAACGCCTCGCGGAACACGGCACCGTCGTCGTTGGGTCGCAGCGGCACGTTGACGATCGTGTCCTTCTCGCCCCGCTCAGAGGCGGCACCGCTGCCCGGATAGAGCGGCATCTGGTGGGTCGAGCAGTAGAGCACGCTGGCATCGTCCCAGAAGATGTCCTGGCTGCCGTTGCCGTGATGCACGTCCCAATCGACCAGTGCCACGCGCTCGGCGCCGTGCTTCTGCCGGGCGTAGCGGGCCGCGATGGCGGCGTGGTTGAACAGGCAGAAGCCCATCGAGCGCGTCCGCTCGGCATGGTGCCCAGGCGGGCGCATCGCCACGAAGGCGTTGCGGCATTCGCCGGCCATGATCGAATCCAGGGCATGGTTGGCGCCCCCGATTGCCCGCAGGGTCGCCTCAAGGCTGCCGGCAGACAGGATGGTGTCGGCATCGATCCCGACCATCCCGTGCTCTGGGACCGCGGCCACCAGCGCGTCCACGTATTCGCGCGGATGCGCCAGGGTGGCGACCTCGATCTCGGCTCGGGGCGCTGCGACCCGCACCAGGCCGGCGAAGCGCTCGTCCTCCAGGGCGCGCTCGATCGCACGCATCCGCGCCGGCCGCTCCGGGTGGCCCTCCGGCACCTCGTGGTCGAAACTCGCGGGATGGCTGACGTACAGGGTGGTCACGACGGTCGCTCCCGGATGCGGTCCTGTCGCGCGCCTGCAACAGGAGCCGGCAATGTGCCATGGGCGGAACGCGCGGACTACGGCTGCGTGCCCGCCCTGATTATAGTTGCTCGAATCTTCCGCGGGCGCATTGCGGCCGGGCCGCATGCCCGGCGGCGCGGAGGATGCGAGAGAACAACCGCATGCGTGTCATCCCGGCCATCGCCTGCGTCGTCCTGCTCGCGGGCTGCACGTTCAAGGCCGTGCCCGACCCGAAGGTTTCGGCCCGCGATGCCGAGTTCATGGCGCTCGTGCCCGACGCCGAGTTCGATCCGCACTTCGCGCGATATCAGGTGAGCGACCCGACCGGACAGCCCCCGGGCACGATCGTCGTAGAAACCGGGGAGCGCCAGCTCTACCTCGTGCTGCCGGACGGCAAGGCGATCCGCTACGGCGTCACGGTGGGTGACGAGGCCTATGGCTGGACCGGGACAGCCACGGTCAGCCGCAAGGCCGAGTGGCCGGCCTGGAACCCTCCGGCCGATATGATCAGGCGCTGGCCGCACGTTCACGCCATGCAGGGCGGACCGATGAACCCGCTCGGCGCGCGCGCCCTTTACCTGTCCGATCACGGCAAGGACACGCTCTACCGGATCCACGGCACCAACGAGCCGGAGAAGATCGGACAGGCGGTCTCGTCGGGCTGCATCCGCATGCGCAACATCGACGTGGTGGACCTGTTCGATCGCGCCCCGGTCGGAGCCACGGTCATCGTCCGGTAACGCAACTGGTCAACGTCCCAATAAGCCTGCTTGCTCGGTCCGTGTTTACCTGAACTTCCGTTCAGACCTTGCCGTTAACTTCCGGCAGGGGTGCCGTCCCGTAAGTTCAAATCACACCGGGACAAACACCGACCGCAGCAAAGGTCGGAGGAGCAGGCAGCCATGACCATGATTTCCGTTCAACAGTTCTGCAACCATGCCGTTTCCACTGGCGCGATCAGCGACGAGGACCTGCTGGTCCTCAAGCGCGAGGTTCTGCCGGAGGGGATCATGAGCCGCGACGAGGCCGACATGCTGATCGCCCTGGAGCGGGCCGTGATCGGCTCCGAGGCCTTCGCGGACTTCCTGGTTGCGTCGGTGGTCGACTTCGCCGTGTGGGGTCTGCGCCCGACCGGCTACATCGACCGGGACGTCGCCGCCTGGCTCGCCAGCTCGCTCAGCGGCCGGGACGGCCCGAGCCCCGTCGGCGCCCGGATCGCCATGGAGATCGTCCGCGAGGCGGAAGGCAGCGCCGAGACCCTGATGGCCTTCGCGCTGGACGCCAACCGCTGGACCCGCGAGGCGGCCCAGGCTCCCCGCCTCACCTTCGCGCTCGCCGCCTGACGGACCCTTCGACCGAGGCGCAGCTTCCGTCCGCGGCGCAACTGATCTATCGGGACAGTCAAGCCGGTGTGCAATCCGGCGATCTCGAAAGTGATGCGCCAGCGATGTTCGAAAAGATCCTGATCGCCAACCGGGGCGAAATCGCCTGCCGGGTCATCAAGACCGCCCGGAAGATGGGCATCAGGACGGTGGCAGTCTATTCGGACGCCGACCGCGATGCGGTGCACGTCGCGATGGCCGACGAGGCGGTCCATATCGGCCCCGCCGCCGCGGCGCAGTCCTACCTGGTCATCGAGAAGATCGTCGAGGCCTGCCGGCAGACCGGCGCCCAGGCGGTCCATCCCGGCTACGGCTTCCTGTCCGAGCGCGAGGCCTTCCCGAAGGCCCTCGAGGCTGCCGGCATCGTGTTCATCGGCCCCAATCCCGGCGCCATCGCAGCCATGGGCGACAAGATTGAATCCAAGAAGGCGGCCGCAGCCGCCAACGTCTCCACGGTCCCGGGCTTCCTCGGCGTGATCGAGAGCCCCGAGCACGCCGTCGAGATCGCCGACGGCATCGGCTACCCGGTGATGATCAAGGCGTCGGCGGGCGGCGGCGGCAAGGGCATGCGCATCGCCCATTCGTCGGGCGAGGTCGCCGAGGGCTTCGCCCGCGCCAAGTCCGAGGCGTCCTCGTCCTTCGGCGACGACCGGGTGTTCGTGGAAAAGTTCATCACCGACCCGCGGCACATCGAGATCCAGGTGATCGGCGATAAGCACGGGAACGTGATCTATCTCGGCGAGCGCGAGTGCTCGATCCAGCGCCGCAATCAGAAGGTGATCGAGGAGGCGCCGTCGCCGCTGCTCGACGCCGAGACGCGCCGGAAGATGGGCGAGCAGGCCGTCGCCCTCGCCAAAGCGGTGAACTACGATTCCGCCGGCACGGTCGAGTTCGTCGCCGGCCAGGACAAGTCGTTCTACTTCCTGGAAATGAACACCCGCCTCCAGGTCGAGCATCCCGTGACCGAGATGATCACCGGCCTCGACCTCGTCGAGCTGATGATCCGGGTCGCGGCCGGCGAGACGCTGCCGCTGACGCAGGAGCAGGTGAAGCTGGACGGCTGGGCGGTCGAGAGCCGCGTCTACGCCGAGGATCCGACCCGCAACTTCCTGCCCTCGATCGGACGCCTGACCACCTACCGGCCGCCGGAGGAGGGCCGTCAGGGCACCGCGATCGTGCGCAACGACACCGGCGTGGAGGAGGGCGGCGAGATCGCGATCCACTACGATCCGATGATCGCCAAGCTGGTCACCTGGGCGCCGACCCGGGCCGAGGCGATCGCCGCGCAGGGCGACGCGCTGGACGCCTTCGCGATCGACGGCATCCGCCACAACATCCCGTTCCTCTCCGCGCTGATGGCGCATCCGCGCTGGCAGGAGGGCGAATTGTCCACCGGCTTCATCGCCGAGGAGTTCCCGAACGGCTTCGTCGCCCCGGAGCCCGCCGGCGCGGTGGCGGTCCGCATGATGGCCGCGGCGGCGGCGATCGACCACAAGCTGAACCAGCGCAAGCGCGGCATCTCCGGGCAGATGCGCGCCCCCGGCCTGTTCGCGTTCGAGCGGGACCGCGTCGTGATCCTGGCCGGCCAATCCTACGCCGTGACCATCGAGCCGGAGGGCGAAGACCTGATCGTCACCCGCGACGACGGCACGGCGCTGTCGGTGGCGAGCGCGTGGCGCCCGGGCGAGCCGGTCTGGATCGGCACGATCGGCTCCGAGCGCGTCGCCATCCAGGTGCGCGGCCTGCTGAACGGCGTGTTCCTGCAGCATGCCGGCGCGGCGGCCGAGGCGCGGGTCTACACCCGCCGCGAGGCCGAACTCGCCGCGCTGATGCCGGTGAAGGAGCAGGCCGGCTCCGGCAAGCAGGTGCTCTGCCCGATGCCGGGCCTCGTGAAGCAGATCCTGGTCACCGAGGGCCAGGAGGTGAAGAACGGCGAGCCGATCGCGGTGGTCGAGGCGATGAAGATGGAGAACATGCTCCGCGCCGAGCGCGACGCCACGGTCGCGAAGATCCACGCCAAGGAAGGCGACAGCCTGGCGGTCGACGCGGTGATCCTCGAATTCGCCTGATCGCAGCGCGCTCGTCGTGCCTGCGGTTCACAACGAGCAGACGAAGCTCCTGGCCACCGCGCTGAACAACATCGCGGTGGCGTACGTCGTCATCGGTTTCGTGACGCCGATGACGGCGGCGAGTTTCGGGGTCGCCACCGCGCCGATTCTGCAGCTCGACAGGGCGCTCTTCACAGTGGTTTGGTTGTGTACCGGTGCCGCACTACATTACGGTGCGAGGCGTTGCCTGCGGAGCCTGAAGCCATGAACTACGATTGGCTTTTCATCACGTTCGGTATCCCGGCTATCACGCTTGCCATGGCGTACGCGGCCGTGCGCGCGAATGAACGTTCGGCGCGCCGCCTCGATCATCCGCCCGGGGAATGATGCCTCCCGCGGCATCCCGGACGCCTTCGACGACACCATGCCCCTCTACTTCGCCTACGGCGCGAACATGGATGCCGCCGCGATGGCCCTGCGCTGCCCGGTCTCGCGGCTGATCGGGGGCGGCTGCCTCAAGCGGCACCGCTTCATCATCATGCGCGAGGGCTACGCCTCGGTGGTGCGCGATCCCGCACGGGTGGTGCACGGGGTCCTGTGGGAACTGGCCCTCGACGACATCCCGGCGCTGGACCGCTACGAGGGCGTCGCGGGCGGGCTCTATGCCAAGGCGACGCTGCCCGTGACCACGGCCGCCGGCACCAAGCGTGCCCTGATCTATCTCGGCCGCTCCACCGCGCCGGGGCGGCCGCGGCCCGGCTACCTCGATGCCGTGCTGGCGGCCGCCCGTGCCGCCCAGCTTCCGCCGGCCTATATCCGCGACCTCGGTACCTGGATGCGCGGACCGCCCACCTGAACCGGCGGCACTTGGTACGCAACCTGCTTGCTCGCGATCGACCGGGGCGGCGACACCAGCCTTTCGCCCCGGCCAGCTGTCGTGATTGCGCAGCGTGCCCTTCGGTCAACGGCGATCGGCGGCCGCGTGCGCGGGAGAGGTTCGCATGTCCTATCTGGCGCCCGCCGATTTCGTGAAGAAGGCCGTCGATGCCGGTGAATCGAAGGTCTTCATGGCCACCAAAGACACCTTCATCCGGGCCTACATGGCCGGCGCGATCCTGGCGCTCGCGGCCGCCTTCGCGGTGACGATTAACCAGACCACCGGGCAGCCGCTGGTCGGCGCGCTGCTGTTCCCGGTCGGCTTCTCGATGCTGTACCTGCTCGGCTACGACCTGTTCACGGGCGTCTGCGTGCTCACCCCGCTGGCGCTGATCGACAAGCGCCCGGGCGTCACCGTGGCCGGCATCGCCCGCAACTGGACGCTGGTGTTCTTCGGCAACTTCGCCGGCGCACTCACCACCGCGCTGATGATGGCGATCGTGTTCACCTTCGGCTTCGCCACCGAGCCGAACGCGGTCGGCAAGGCGATCGCCGGCATCGGCGAGGCGCGCACCCTCGGCTACGAGAAGTACGGCGCCGCCGGCATGCTGACGCTCTTCGTGCGCGCCATGATGTGCAACTGGATGGTCTCCACCGGCGTGATCGGGGCGATGCTGTCCACCTCGGTGCCCGGCAAGGTGATCGCCATGTGGATGCCGATCACGGTGTTCTTCTTCATGACCTTCGAGCACTCGGTCGTGAACATGTTCCTGTTCCCGTCGGCGATCCTGATGGGCGGCCACCTGACCGTCATGGATTACCTGTTGTGGAACGAGATCCCGACCCTGCTCGGCAACATCGTCGGCGGCCTCGCCTTCACCGGCCTGATGCTCTACTCGACCCACGTCCGGACGGGCGAGACGCGTTCGGCCCCGGTCGGCGCCGGCGTGCGTCGCCCGATGGCCGCCGAGTAATCTGTAGGGCGGCCCGCGCCTGTCGCGCGGGCCTGTTTCGAGGCGGTGCCGATCCGATGAGCGCGACGCGCACCGTCTCCGTAATCGTCAAGGGACGCGTCCAGGGCGTGTCCTACCGGGCCTGGACCCAGGCCGAAGCGCGCGCGCTGGATCTGACCGGCTTCGTCCGCAACCGCGCCGACGGCTCGGTCGAGGCCGTGTTCGGCGGTCCGTCGGATGCGGTGGACCGGATGGTCGCCCTGTGCCGCTCCGGCCCGCCGCACGCCAGCGTCAGCGAGGTCATCGTCAAGGAATGCGGCGACCCGCCAGACACGCGCGGCTTCGACATCCTGCGGGGCTGAGCCGGGCGGGTTCTGCGGGGCGGGCCGGACTGGTATGGCCGTGAGGCCGTATCCGATTCCGCTCCTGGCGCTCCGAGATCATGACCGACCCGACCACCGGCAGCGCCGCCTTCTCGCCCCTCGATATCGGGGCCCTGGTCTACTTCATCCTGGCCTGGGTGGCGTACGGCCTGTCGGTCGGGCGCCTGCGCGGCCGGATGGTCTCCCTCAGCCAGATCATGAACGTCCACCGCTCCAACTGGGCGCGGCAGGTTATCGGCCGCGACAACCGGGTGGTCGACACGCAGATCAACGCCTCGCTGCAGAACGGGACCGCCTTCTTCGCCTCGACCTCGCTGATCGCGCTGGGCTCGGTGCTGACCCTGTCGCGCTCCGGCGACGACGTGCTGAACCTGTTCGCGACCCTGCCGTTCGGCACGGTGGCGAACCGGACCACCTGGGAGCTGAAGGTCGCCGGCCTCGCCTTCGTGTTCGTCTACGCGTTCTTCAAGTTCGCCTGGGCCTACCGGCTGTTCAACTACGCGGCGATCCTGCTCGGAGCGGTGCCGTCGAAGGGGTCCGGCGTCAGCGACGGCGAGATGCTGCGCGCCGTCCGCCGGGTGGCCGCGATGAACGTCAGCGCGGGGCGCCATTTCGCCCGGGGGCAGCGCGCGTTCTTCTTCGCGCTGGCCTATCTCGGCTGGTTCATCAGTCCCTATGTGTTGCTCGCCTCGACAACCGCCGTGGTCATCATCATGTGGCGTCGACAGTTCGCCTCGGAGATCCGCAAGGCGTTGCTGGAGGCCGGTGAAGGGCCGCACGAGGGTCCGCTCCTGGCCCCCGCCGAGGAGGCACGGATATGACCACGACCAAAGCGGACGAGGCGGCGATCGAGGAGACCCTGCTGGGCCTCGTGGCCGAGCGCGGCGCCGGCAAGACGATCTGCCCGTCGGAGGTGGCCAGGGCCCTGGGCGGTCCACACCCGGACGGATGGGGGCCGCTGATGCAGCCGGTGCGCCGGGTGGCGGTGCGGCTCGCCCATGCGGGTCGGGTCGCGATCCTGCGCAAGGGTAAGCCGGTGGACCCGGACGACTTCCGGGGGATCTACCGGCTGGCGCTGCCGGGTGCGGCGACCGGCTCCGGCCCGGGCAGCCAATCCGGCGTGTAGCCGGCGAGCCGATAGACCACGAGGCCGATCCATTCCTTCACGGCAAGATCGAGCTGGAGGAGCCCCTCCGAAGCGAAGCCGTGGAAATGGGCGACGTCGCCCCAGCCCCGGGTCCGGTAATCCACCGGGAAGGCATCGACGGTGAAGCCGGCCTGGCGGAAGCAGCCGATCGCCCGGGGCATGTGCCAGGCCGACGTCACGAGCAACCAGCGCTCGCCGGGCTTCGGTTGAACCAGCGCCGCGGAGAACACCGCGTTCTCGTAGGTGTTACGCGATCGGTTCTCCAGGATCATGCGCGTCCGCGGCAGCCCGATGACATCGGCCTGGCGACTGACGATGTCGGCCTCCGAAATGCCGCCCCCGATGAAGCCACTGCCGCCGGAGAAGACCAGCCGGGCCCCGGGGAAACGGCGGGCGAGGTCGGCGAAGTAGATCTGCCGCTCGCCGGCATCGTTGACGATGACCTGATCCCGCACCTCGGACGGACCCGCTTCGATGGCACCGCCGAGCACGACGATCCCGGTCGGCGCGGATCCGTCGTCCGGGTACGGCGCGAAGCGCTGCTCCAGCGGCAACATCGCCATGTCCGACAGCGGTGACAAACCGCCCAGTAACAGGCCGAACAGGCCGAGACCGGCGAGACCCAGACCGGAGCGTCGCCGGCGCGTCACCGCCACCAGACCGAGGCCGATCAGGACGGCGAAGAGGCAGAAATTCGATGGGGTGATCAGAAAGTAGACCACCTTCGAAAGCGGGAAGAACATGGCGACGCCCTATAGCATCGTTCCGAAAGGTGGCCGCCGGCTTTCGGAAAAAGACGATGCGGATGAATAAGTTAGCCTATCGTGCCGGTTCCGGTATTCGGCACGATGCGCTAAGCCGGCTTTGTCTCGGCCTCGAACCTGGCCAGGGCTGCGGCGTCCGGCGGCAGCAGGCTGGCCAGGTTTTCGCCCTTCTCGACCTCGCGCTGGATCCACAGGTCCAGGCGCTGTTGCTCGACGGCCTCCAGGGCGACCTGCTCGGCGAGGTCGGCCGGCAGCGCGACGATCCCGCCGGACCCGCAGACCACGATGTCGCCGGGATGGATGGCGGCCCCGCCGCACGAGACGGGTTCCTGCGCGCCGACCAGGGCGAGGGTCTCGCTGCCGGCCTCCTGCGCGCACCAGACCGGCAGGCCGGCCGGATCCGGAAGGGCGCCGTCGGTGATCAAGCCGGCGACGCCGCGCTGGGCGAGCCGTGCCGCCACGATCGCTCCGAAGGGGAGGGCGAGTCCGGAACCCGCGGCATCGATCACCAGCAGGGCACCTTCCGGAACGGCGTCGATCGCAGCCGCGAGGTCGCCGGCGGCATCGTTTCGAGCGGGAATCATCCGGAGGGTGTAGGCCGGACCGATGGCGCTACCACCCCGCCCCGACAGGCCGCGTGGGCTGAACGCCTTGATCCCGGCACGCGCCAGTGCCCGCGCCAAGCTGGCCGGCGTTACGGCGGAGAGCGCATCGCGCAGGGTCGGGTCGATCGCCATCGGGATGTTCCGTGAGGGGCCGCCGGACGGATCGGCGCGGTGCCGTCAAGGTGGATCGCGCGGACGTGCCGACAAGGCCAGAAGGTGCGGGTCGCCTCTCCCGTGCGGGCTACGACGTGCACAACCCTCAGTCTGGTACCGTGCCGGTCCCGGTAGATCCTGGTCCGGAAGGCCAGGTGCGCGCTCCCTCCCCCCTCTGCGGGGGAGGGTGGCCC
>NZ_VRVG01000141.1:0-13793 GCF_008040085.1 Methylobacterium sp. WL7
ATATTACGACAACTTGCGTGGTTGATTGGTATCGCGGCAGAAGAGAGCTTCTGGGAATGGTATGTTAGCACGTATGGTGCCGCATCCGCCATCAAGGAAGCTACGCAGGCTCCTAATATCTCGCAACTGCTTACGGCGGTCATAGATGAACGATTCGGCATTGGGAGCGAACCCATCATTACAGATTTGGCCGACGTAAAGAAATTATACTCTGCTTTATAATTGAATTCCGACTTCGATGATTGCGATGTTTTTTTAGCTTGCTTCTGTAGCAGAGATATTGTCTTTTATCTACATCCGTTAATGCCAGCCGGGGTTGATGCTTGTTTGATGCTACCCGCAATGCGCCATTAGCGGACATCAGCCCACCACCCAGCATCGGACATTCAGTTTCGGGTAAGCAACCGTCTGGTGTCGACCCAAATCGGGCATGCGGGGAGGCTTTGGAGCTTCCTGAAAGCGGCCATTCGTCGGCCACTGTTAAGGTCGGCTCGGGACGGGAACCCGACACGATGCACCAAAACTGCTGACACCACGGTGGCAACAGCGCTTCGCTATCAAAGGGCCCTCGGCAACCGCCGGTGCAAGGAATGGGACCCATGATCGAAGCTCTCTCCCACGTGAACTGGCTCGCAGTCGGTGTTGCCAGCGTCGCCCACTTCATCCTGGGCGCAGCGTGCTTCGTGGGGTTGGTCGGCAAGCACTACCCTGTCGTGCTCGGCATCGCCGACCGGCCGCAGGAGAAGCCCGGCTTGCTCTCCTTCGCCGGTCCCTTCGCGTGCACTGCGGTCACCGTCGCCACCAGTGCCATCCTCCTGCGTGCGCTCGGCATCACGACCTACGGCGATGCGTTCGTCTTGGGTGCTCTCGTGGGTTTCGGCTACCTTGTTCCGATGACCCTCAACATCGCCATCAACCCGCTCTTCCCGCGACCCTTCGCGTACACGGCTCTCAACGCCCCCTTCTTCGTCGTCGGCAGCCTGATGTCTTGCACGATCCTGGAGGCGCTGTCGTAGGGCCGCCCGCCATCGGATACGGGTCATGCGCCGCGCCGACCGCCTCTTCGAGATCATCCAGGTACTGCGCCGTGCGTCCGGCCCGCTGACGGCCGACCGGATCGCCACCGAGCTGGAGACGAGCAAGCGCACCATCTACCGCGACATCGATGCGCTGGTCGCCCAGCGCGTGCCGATCCGGGGCGAGGCGGGCGTCGGCTACGTCCCTGAGCGGGGCTTTGATCTGCCGCCGCTCATGCTGACCACGGACGAGGTAGAGGCGGTAGCGCTCGGCGCGCAATGGGTGGTCGCCCATGCCGATGCGGGGCTGGCCCGTGCCGCCCTCGGCGTGCTCGCCAAGGTCGCGGCCATCGTGCCCGAGGATCTTCGCCCGGTCATCGAGGATCCCGCGGTGGGGACCCCGCCTCCGCGTCATCGCGACGATGACCACGTCGACGTCGCGCGCCTGAGGATGTGGTGCCGCGAGGGCCGCAAGCTCGCCATCGGCTACGTCGACGAGACCGGCGCGGCGAGCGAGCGCGTCATCCGCCCGTTCATGGTTGGCTACGTCGCGACTGTCCGTGTCGTGATGGCGTGGTGCGAGCTTCGGCAGGACTTCCGGGTGTTCCGCACGGATCGGCTCGGGACCGTCGCCTTCCTCGACGAGCGCTATCCCGAACGCTCCGTGACCCTACGCAGCCGCTGGCTGGCGACGAGGGGCGAAAAACGTGCCGTTCTACCGTCCTCCGGTCAATGATCCCGTGTCCCTCAAGCCCGGAAGCGGGCGCGATGGCGCCGTCCGCTCTGATGCATGGCCGCTCAAGAGCGGTCAGTCGCGAACCCACCCTCGGCGGTCATTCCGGTATCGGCCCAGGTCAATTGTACGCACCGCTTGGCCTGCACCTGGAAAGTGGACGCGGATCGTTGTTCCGGCCTTGTGGTCAAGCGCGGTCGTTGACAGGTCGCCGAGCGCTGCGTACCCCGGTCATGGACGTGTAGAAGTCACAGCCCGGTCGGTAGTCCGGGTGGCTCAGCGCTCGTACATGGCGGCCGCCATCAGCGGCCGACTACCAGTGCGTCCTTTCCGATGAATAGGAAAGGTGCGTCTCGTGAAACTTAATCACATCAATCTCACCAGCATCGACGTCAATGCCGACGTTGCGATGTTCGAGACCTATTTTGGGCTGCGCACGGCGGTGATGCGCGGGAAGGTACTCGCCGTCATGCAGGATGACGACGGCATGCTGCTGGTCCTCAATGATTTCGCGAAAAAGCGTGGCAGCTTTGCCTACCCCGAGGACAGCGACGTCCATCATATCGGCTTCCTTCAGGAGAGCCGTGAGCAGGTCGACGCGCTCAACGCGCGCCTGAAGGTCGACGGCTGGGACGTGCCGGAGCCGCGCGACTATCATGGTGCTTGGACGTTCTACTTCAAAGCCAAGGGCGGCTACTTCATCGAGGTCGCTACGCAGACTCAACTCCGGCGCGTGGAAGCCACTGTCGTCTGACCGGTTCTTGCGGTCCGCTTCCGCCCCATCGCCGGTCGGAAGCGGACCGTCTTCAAACCACCCAACCACGCCCTTCACCATCGCCGCTTTGGGTGGTGAGCAGTCATTGGGGTATCGCTCGGAAGCCGACATTGGGCCATTTCCGCTTTCACTAACAATTCACTTTACTCCTGGCGTTTGCGTAGGATGAGACGCGAGCCTTGACCCTAACTCAACCATCTTTTTCAGCTTGGTTGCGCAGACGCCAAACTGGGACTCGGTCCGGCTTCAGACGAGCGCGCCGTTCCTCCATGTAGCGGCTGAAAGAAAACTCGGAAGTGAGCACAGCCTCGCCGATTGCCGAGCGCAATCGTTCTTGGCCCGTCTCTTCAAAATTATCAGCTTCGCGCAGGAGACTTTGAACACGCTGCAGGTCGACGGTATCGCCTCGGATCAACGCGGCTGCATCAACGTGATGTTCAAGCGTGGAGGAATGGCACCAGAACCACAGCAAATGCTCGGGGCTTGCCAGCCGAACTGCAATTCCGAGCCACGTGCAAATAAACGCCTCCGTTAGAAGCCCTTCTTCTACAGGGCTTAAACAAGAGCGTAGGGATAGAGTGATGGCGTTCGCGCGCGAGTGTCGGTCCATATATAGCGCAAAGCGCTGTCGTGTTTCCTCCGCAAGCACAGCTGCTAGCCGGTAGTCGTTCGCGTTCAATCCTACAACGATCTCGATATCTTTGACGTAGCGTGCGCGCTCGTAGCGGGCGAGTGCAATATGCCCAAGCACTGCGTAGGATAGCTCCTGCGCATTTAGCTGACCAACAATATCCTGAAATATCGTCGGGAGCTGACGCGGGGTCGGATCATCTACATCATTAACATTGAACAATAGATCTCGGATATCTACGGTTAAATCTGTCATCCATTCACATCTAAAATTTTCGAGTAGGTATTAACTGCGATAGTGCAAATCCGATCGAACAACATGACAATGATCCGCCAAGCCGAATATTTCTACGATTTGGTCGATCAGATCGACGCGCTGCAGGCGTCGGTCCGCGAAGATCGTGAAGATATTATCCGGCCGCATGTAGACGACCCGTCCGCGAGGAAAGTGCTCATACTCATAGCTGGCGATGATAGGTGGCAAGCCTTGCGCCCTCAGCCCAGCGTGCCGGAGCCGGCGCCACGCTTCCCACACCGTGTAATGCGCGCCCGAATAAGTTAGGCAGTCGCCATAAGGCTCCGCTTCGCCAAGTGACGCGAGCGCATGAACGATCGTACAAGGACTACCAGCGTCGCAGATCCCCCAGAAAATGCCAACGCAGGGTTCATGCTGGGGGCCGCTCATCTCGCACCTTCGCTGTGAGCTACAAATCGCCTGGATGTCGTACAAATGCCGTTCATGGCAACGTCCAGATTTCGGCGTCATCCAGTCGCTGCACCGGGCCGAACCCGGACGTCTGCATATCCCAGTTCTCACCGTGCACAGGCACCACCGCTTTTGCCGCTATGGCTGCCGCAAAGGCGCGCAAGTCCTCGGGGGCGGCATGTCCGCTACTGTGAAGGTAAGCAATCTCTGCCCCGGCAGACTTGCACCACAACAAGGGCTCGGCATGGTAGGGCGCGGCGAGATAGCCGCGCCACATCGAGTAGTTGAAGGCGTCCGCCTTGGTCGGAGCGAGGCCCGCTTTCTCATAATCGTGCATCAACGACCGGCGCAGCATCACCACGGCATCGTCAGGCACATCATGTGCGGAGACGCCGTGACGCGCCATGCGCACGATGAAGTCCTCGCGGCCCTGCTTCGCGTACCAGCCACGTAAGCCGGCGGTGATCACAACTTTTAGGTTTGGGAAACCAGCTCGCGGCACCCGCGTACCCTCCGTGATACGGTCCAGAACGTCTGCGGTGTAGAGATCGAGCACGAGCGTTCGCCCGGTGCGCTTTGCGGCGTTGTACAGTGTCACCGTGCGATCGACGTTTTGGCCGGACCAAGATGCAAAGACGCGACCTGCTGTCCGTTCGAATAGCTTCACGAAATCATCCTCCAGGACATGCTCGCTCATGACGGGCTTGTCGGTACCGAGGTTGGTGCCCTCGCAGACGAGCACATCGACGTTTCGCGGAGGCCGCTTCATCAGCGCATCGACCAGCCTGCCTTTCCGCCCATGCCGGCGGAAGTCTCCGGTATAGAGCACGCGCCGATCTGCCCCTTCGACCAGCAGCATGTAGGCGTCGAAGGCGCTGTGATCGGTCAGCAGCGGCGTGACGGTGAACGGCCCGAGCCTGATCGGGCCGGGCCGGCTCGACCAAGTCCGCAGCGGTCGCGAGAGCGGAGCGTGCCCGATCTCGCTGGTGATAGCTATCAGCCTTGCCGAAGCCGCCCCTGTCCAGACCGGCCAGTCTGCGGGCAATTCATGCAGCAGCCCGTAATGATCCTGGTGCGGATGGCTGATCAGCACAGTGGCCGGTTGGGATAGATCCAAGCTGACAGGCAACAGGCCGGTCGCTCCTTCGGGGGCGTCCAGTGGACGGCCCGCATCAAGAATGAGGCGTGTCCCATCGGGATGGACGATCTCGATGCAGCTGCCGCCGATCTGTCGAGTGCCGCGGTGAACGGTCAGATGCAGCGACATCAGAGACTAATCTGCGTGGCGTTGCCGACCGGACGTACCTTACCGATCCGCTCCTTCAACTTGCTAAGCTGCGTCTTCCAGCGCATTCCCTTCTTCTGGTCGTCATCGTAGCCGAACACCACGAGATTGACCTGTGGCTCGCTCCCGAGATGAAGTTTCGCCTCGCCAGTTCCAACTGCATCGATCAGCGGCGATAGACGACGGGTCCAGCCCATCCGCTTGAACTCAACGAGATTGGCGGCAACACTCGCGTAGCTTGCCTCTACCGCCGGACGCTGAGCGGCTAGCAATGTGCGGTAATCCTCGATCTGTTGGCAGACTGGGGCCGACCCGTCGGCGAGGGGCCACAGGTCCTTATTGGCATAGGTCTTGGCCTCCCAGAACACCAGCCGTGCATCGGGTCCATCGGGTTCGACGGCGGCGAAGTCGACGCGCCGCGCAGTTGCAGTGTGACCCTGTGGAAATGTGTACTTGCCGGGGAAGGCGATCTCAACGTCAAGTACGCTGGGGTTGCGCACTGCAATCTCGTGGCAGCCGAGCTTTTCATCACCTGCGTACAGCCCAGCGACGGTCTTGAGCTTGGAGAGTGTGGTTTTGTTCTTGTAACGTCGCTCCACGACGTGCTGCTCCAAAGACTTCGTGTCAAAAGCCCCATCGGCCGTCAGAGGCACTTGGCCCTCAAGCGCAGGATTGATCAGGTACTTTTCGTGAGTAGTGACGCGCAACTCGCCATTGGGGCAGGAGGCGGTGAAAATTGCCTGGCCTCTCCAGTATACGTTCAACGAGCGTCCGCGGGGCGCAACAACGAGGCCTGCGTCGTTGAGCACGTCGCGCCACCAAGTGTTCTTGTCGGCTTCGCGCCAGAGGGCATCCACAAAGGCTTTTGATAGCGCGCGGTCGAAGAGGGCCACACTCGATCTCCCGGTTCCAGTTGTCACCTTCCCATATTCCCGTGAGACGCTCAAAAATTTACACCAGGCGCGCAGAAAGTTCTGCTGATGTATCGGCGCCACAGCTGCGATCAGGGCGTTGCTACGGTTCGCCGGCAGGTATTCCTAAACGTCATGTTATAGAGGACGCGAGCTTCAGAAGTGGCGAAATGGATTGGTTCGAGTGGCTAACCGGCTTCCCGGAAGATTTGTTCGAAGAAGCAAAGGCGAGGCAGTAGGCAGCCGACGGCCGGCGGTGATATGAATGCAGCCAGCGAACCTAGGCAGTTGGTACGCCGAAAGCGGGGCAGGCAGACTGGCCGCTTGTCGCCAAGCTTGGGCGTTTGGATTGAACCGGGCTGCCGGCAAGCAGCCCTCTCGAAGGCCCGCAAGCGGGCGCGACGGCTGTGTCTGCTTCTTCCGATACTTACCCAGAAGCGGAAAATCGCAAAACCACCCAACCCGGTCGCAAGCCACCGTCAGCCGAGTTGCCCGGAAGCGGACATTCCAAGGGTCTGCGAAGGGTCAACTGCAGACTAACATTAGGTAAGCGTCCAATCTGGCTAGAGGCGGTCCACCACGCGCTCAAGCTGCACCTGGCCGTAGTGCTTGTCGCTCATGGCGAGCGAGGTCCGGCAGGCCTGGGCAACGTCGAGCACCTCGGCTCCGCTGGTGGTGTACCGAGGTTCCTCAAGGGCGCTGCACTGGGGTTGGGCTTCTGAGTCGCTGGCCTACAGATCTGGGTTAGTTCGTGCCGAGAAACGGTCGCGCGCGGTGAAGCGATCGGCCGGTAAGTCGGTCATAGAGCGGCCGAAGACCTGCTCGCTGAGAAAGGTTCGCTCCACCTCAATCTGTGCTTCTTCCAGGTCGATGTACCAGCTGCGCCGCTGTCCGCTCCACCGGTAGCGCCGGGCTTTGAGTAGATCCTTGGTGGCGATCGGCGAGCCCTCAGCCCACAACCGCACGGTGGGCTTTCGCGCGGTCTCCAGCAGGGCAGCCAGCGCCAGCTGACCCGAGATCTGCAAGGGCCGGGCGAGCAGTGCCAGCAGAGCGTGGCAGTCGTCGATGGCGCGATGCCCGCGGTGGAAGAGGCCGCAGTCGGCCAGCAGGTAGCCCAGCTTCAAGCCCTCGTGGCCCTCAGCGCGCCACGGGATCTGATGACATGAGCATCCCCAGTTCCGTTCGCGAAAGACCGGCCAGCGCGGCTCGCACATCTGGCGGTCAAAACTGGCGTTGTGTGCAATAACAACCGCAGCATCCGCCGCGATCAGCGCCACCGCTGCGTCGTCGATCCGCTTCCCGGCAACGTCAGCGTCGCTGATGCCGGTCAGCCGGGTGATCTCCGGCGGGATTGGCTTTGTGGGCTCATGCAGCTGGTTGAGGCTATCCAGCACGCGATAGATGCGCCCGCTGGCGCCGTACTCAAATTTGACGATGCCGAGCTCGATCACCTCGTCCCCGACGAAGTCCGTGCCGGTGGTCTCCACATCGACTACCAGACCGATGTACGTGGGCTCGTCCGGGGCGCCCGGGTGATCGGCTAGCGGCTGCAGTCGGCGAAGAACCCGGTACTCACCCGTGCTTTCGAGGACGCCCGCGATGCTATCGAGAGGATCGCTCACGCCACGCTCGCTTGCACAATCCCACCCTGCGGCCACTCGAGACCGGTGCCGCCATGGAAAAGCGTTACGCGCAGCGCAGTTTGTCCGCGAGGTTCCTCGCGGCAGCGTCCACAGCATATGCATGGGGTCTCCCGGAAGCAGCGCACGACGTGGCGATGGCATTGGGTTCATGCGTGCCGCGCTCCATGGGCCAATTCACAGGTGGATCCGGCTCCCTTCGAAGGCGCTGAGATCATCCACGGCATTTGAAGGCTGCCGGTAGCATTTCGGTAAGCAGCAGCGTCGGAAGGCCTCGTCCCGCTCTGGCATAGCGCCGGCAGGCAGGGACGGAGATCGTCATGCAAGCGTCCGACGTCACCATTCTCGAACTGGCGGCTGAAGTCGCTGAGCTGCGGATCCTGCTCGCCGAGACGCAGGACCAGTGCATCGAGATGGCTGTCGATGCCGGTGAGCTCCACGCTGAGATCCGGGCGCTGCACGAGGCGCTCGCCGCGGTTCGTCACGAGCGGGAGGCCTCGCTAGAGGCGACGCGCCGCCAACCCTTGCTCTGCGCGGTCGCGTAGGCGCAGAAGGCGAACTCAATAAGCTCGGTAATTTTCCGGAAAGATTCAGCCGCCCGGGGTCAGGCTCGCGTCCACTCTGGACGTAGCCGGTCCACCACGCGTTCGAGCCGCACCTGACCGTAGTGCTTGTCGATCATAGCAAGGGAGGTGCGGCAGTTGCGGGCGATGTCCGTGACCTCAGCTCCGTGCGTGAGCTGCTGGGTGATGTAGAAATGCCGCAATGAGTACGGGGTGCGTTTGATGCCCCGGTGATCGCGCTCCAGATCTGCCGCCTTGAGCAGCTCGGTGAAGCCATTGGCAATCGAGTTGATTCGCTTGCCCTGGTCACTGGCGAACACCGGATCGACATCCACGGGCTCGCGCTGCATGCCGCGCTCGAACAGTATCCATAGGGTGTCGAACCACGGGATCGCTGCGGTGTGCGGGATCGCAGTGCCGCTCATGCCCTTACCTCGCGCCTTGAGCCGGATGTCTCGTTGCGCGATGCCTTTGCCCCTCCCGGCTCGGTAGCCAAGGATGTCGCCCCAGGTGAGGTTGTACATCTCCGTGGGGCGTAGGCCCGAGAACGCGCCGATCATTACGTACGCATGAAGCACCGTGCGATCTCGCCGGGTGTGATCGTCCAGCCGTTTAATCCGCCAGCGCCGCTTGTCACTGCTCCTTACCTCCGCTCCCGTGCCATCCATGTTGGGATCCACCAACCGGCTGAGGCTGGTCTCAACCAGCTTGGCGAACTCATGTGGCTCGAAGCTGGGTCGCCGATTGTCCTGTGAGCGCCTAGCCTTGATGGCGATCTCAGGAGGCGTTTTGAGATAGCCCCACCTCACAGCTTGCCGCAGCAGCGCGCGCAGCACCACAGCCTCGCCTCGTTGGCGGCTGATGGTGGGAGTGGAGCGTTTGGGCGGCCGGCGAAGCTTCCGCCCTGCTCGCTCGTACTCAATGTGCGTGATGAGTTTGCCGGGGCCTTCGGTCCAATAGGTGCGCCGCCATTCCGCGTAGCGCTCCAGATCCGTTTCCGAGATGACGTCGATGGGTCGGGTGCCAAAATAGCCGATGAAGAACCGGCGAATCATGGCGGGCTCGCTGCGGCCTTGATCGGCACGGCGTTCGTTGCGCGCCACCTCCCGGTGGATCAGCGCGATGAACTCCTCCGCCACGGCTTCAAAGGTGTGGACCTTGGCACTCAGGCCCTGCTTGGCTCGGTACGTGGCTTCGTACCAGATTGTTTCCGCACGGCGTTCGGCCTCCAGGCGGTCGTCCGTGTCCAAGGAGCGTTTGATCTGACCCTGCCCCCGGATGCTGAACCGCATCTGCCATCGCGTGCTGCCTTCACGCTGGAACAATCGGTAGCGCTCGGATTGAGGGGGCAGGGGGGTGCTCATAACGCGCCCTATCTGGTTATTTTGGTGCCCGAGGGTGCGCTAGAACTGCGCTAGGCACGCTATCTGGTGCTCTTGGTACCGGCGGCTAGCCCGTTCATAGCAAACAGCTTTTTTCAGACCCCGCGCTAGCACTGAGCTAGCTGATAATGCCAGCTCAGCGGCTGGGCAAGGCATGAAAAAACCCCGCTAAGTGCTTAGCGGGGTTGAATAAAAGTGGTAGCGGGAGAGGGACTCGAACCCCCGACACGAGGATTATGATTCCTCTGCTCTAACCAGCTGAGCTACCCCGCCCCAAGACGCGCGTCCCGAACGGGACGGCGCGGCCAGCGGCCGGGGTATAGGGAGGCCGGGCGCGGGCTGTCAACGGTGTTATGCGCGGAATTTGGGGGCGCCCGCGGGCCTTCGCTGCGAAGGGACGGCGAAGGGACCGCGGATGAACCGGGCCGCTGCGAAGAGTCCGACGACGAACACCGCGGCACCCAGATAGGTCGCGGCCTCGGCGAAGTCCGGGCCGACCAGGCTGAGGGTCGAGGAATGGCCAGAGGCCGCGTCGACGGCCGTCAGGCCGATCCCGACGAAGCTCTCGCCGACCAGGAATCCGGAGGCGATCAGCACGCCGCGGCGGCGGGAGGCTTCGAGGTCCTCGGGCCCGGCGCCGCGGCGGCGCAGGGCGCGGGCGCACAGGAAGCCGAGCAGTCCGCCGAGCCCGATGGTCATCTCCACCGACAGCGGCAGGTACATGCCGATCCCCACGGTGAGCGCCGGGAAGCTGAACGCCCGGCGCTTGAGCGCGACTTCGAGGGCGACCATCACGGCGCCGAGGCCGCAGCCGATCAGCAGCATCGGCCAGGGCAGGGTGCGGGCGACGATGCCGTCCGCGATCTGGGTGACCAGGGCGGCCTGCGGCACGGTCAGCGCCAGCGCCGGGTCCATGCCGGGGCGCGGCATCGAGCCGACGAACCCGTAGGCGCCGTAGAGCAGCGACAGCAGCGGCACGATCACCAGCGAGCCGACGGCGACGCCGACGATCAGCACCACCTGCTGGCGCCAGGGCGTGGCGTCGACGATCTGGCCGGTCTTGAGATCCTGCAGGTTGTCGTTGGCGATCGACGCCGCGGTGACGATCACCGAGGCCGCCAGCAGCACCAGCGCGACGGTGACGCGCCGGGCGTCCGGGGTCCCGGCGGGGCCGAGCACCAGCGGCAGCAGGGCGGCGCCGACCATGGCGGTGAGGATCCCGATCCCGGAGATCGGGCTTGTCGAGGAGCCGAGCAGGCCCGCGAGGTAGCCGCAGACCGCCGCCATGGCGGCGCCGAACACGAGGCAGAACAGCAGGCCGGCCGCCACCACGGCGGCGAGCATCGGGCCGGCGATGCCGAGATCGGCCGCGAAGCCGGCAAACAGCGCGCCGAGCGGTACGCAGAGGGCCAACGCGGCCCCGCCCACCAGCGGCAGCGGCAGGTCGCGGTCCTGCCGGTCGGCGGCATGCGCCGGGTTGCCGGCGGCGAGCGCCACCCGGATGCTGCGGGCGATCGGCCGGACCAGCGTGGCCACGGTCCAGAACCCGCCGACCGCGATGATGCCGGCGCCGACGAGCCGGACCTGCCCGGACCAGATCGCCTGCGCGGCCGCCCCGGGCTCCAGGCCGGGCTGGGGCGTCAGGGCGGTCAGGACCGGGACCATGATGCCCCAGGCGATGACCACGCCGGTGAGCAGGGCCAGGCAGGCGCCGATCCCGACGAGGTAGCCGACCCCGACCAGGGCCAGGGAGAATCCGCTGCCGATGCTGAACACGGCCCCGCCCAGGCTGAAGGCGGTGAGCACGCCTTCGGCCAGGATGCGCAGGCCGCTGGTGGCGAAGGCGACCAGGCCGGAGCCGGCGGCGGCGGTCAGCAGGGTCGTGAGGCCGCGCTCATCGGAAGCGGAACCTCCGGAATCGGCATGGCCGGCGCGCAGCACCTCGGCGGCGGCGACGCCCTCGGGGTAGGGGAGGTCGCTGCCCGAGACCAGCGCCCGGCGCAGCGGGATCGAGAACGCCACGCCGAGCCACCCGCCGATCAGGCAGACCAGGCTGGTCTCCCAGAACGGAAAGCCGTGCCAGTGCCCGATCAGGACGAGGCCCGGCAGGACCAGGATCACGTTGCACAGGGTGCCGGCGGCCGAGGCCTGGGTCTGGACGATGTTGTTCTCGAGGATGCCGGCGCCGCCGACGAGGCGCAGGGCGCCCATCGAGATCAGCGCGGCGGGGATCGAGGACGAGAACGTCATCCCGGTCTTCAGGCCGAGATAGATGTTGGCGGCCATGAAGACGACCGTGATCAGCGCGCCGAGCACGATCCCGCGGGCCGTGATCTCCTGCCCGTGCCCGCCCGCCGGGGCGCCCGCGTCCGTGACCGCCATCGCGCCCCCATCGGCCCACGCGGCCGGACATCTGTCCCACGTTTCACGATAGCCCGGTGGTCCGCGCGGCGCCGCCCCCTTATCTTGCGACACGTGGCCCCGCTTGAGGGCCGTGCCGAAGCGGAGCGTCCGATGACACGCCTGTCCAGAACCGGTCTCGTAGTCCTCCTCGCATGGTCCATGCCGCTGGCGACGTCCGCCGTCCACGCGGCCGGCACCGGCACTCCGTACGCGGCGGCGCTGAACGGCGGCAGCGAGGTGCCGGCGACCGATTCGAAGGGCACCGGCAGCATCACGGCGACCTACGATCCGGCCACCAAGCACCTGAGCTGGAACGGGACCTACAGTGGCTTGACCGGGCCGGTCACCGCCGCGCATTTCCATGGCCCGGCCGCCGCCGGCGCGAATGCCGGCGTGCTGGTGCCCGTCACCGTCACCGGCAGCCCGTTCTCCGGCGAGGCCACCCTCGACGACGCCAAGGCGGCGGACCTCGAAGCCGGCAAGCTCTACTTCAACATCCACACCGCGGCGAACCCGAAGGGCGAGATCCGCGGGCAGGTCGAGCGCGCGCACTGAACGTCCGACCCGCGGGGAGACGTTGCATCGCGCCGCAGCGCCGACCCCGTTCGACGGTGTGATCCGACACCGTCGGCAGCCGATGATCTCGGTCTCGGCCCACCCTCGGGAAACGGGCGATCGGAGTTCGCCCGGCCTCGAAGGCAGGCGCGCGGTCGGGCAGGCTTCTGGCCCGGCATCGACCCACGGTCGGGGCGAGCGCGGCGGTGCAGCCTCCGGCAGCGCGACATCCTCGGATGCGGCGGATCGCTGGATGGTTTCCCCGTGCTCGCCGTGACGGCGCGACCGAATTTTCAGCGCCTGCCGGGTGACCCCTCCGGCAAATGATGCTTAGGCGGATCCTCCCGAGCAGCCGGAGGTGCCGATGAAGCAGATCGAGGCCATCATTGCGTGGACACCCGCCCGCTGGGCGGAGCTGCGGCCCGAGACGGCCGGGCAGATCGTGGTGCTGCCGGCACCCGACCCGGAAGGCGCCACGAAGCGCTACATCATGCACGCGGGCGCCAGTTCCTCCGCGCTGGCGGCCCTGTCGGACGAGGCCCGGATCGCCCGCCTGTTCATCGATTTCCAGACGATCGTGGTGCGCGACGGGCTCGACCCCCAGGTCGTCCACCGCGCCTTCCTGGCGATCGACGAGTACCGGTTCCGCATCGCACCGGACACGGAGGGTGCCGAGTTCGAGGACCCGCCGGAGGAGGATTAGCGCCGCGCCGCCCCGAACTTACGGGCCGCGCAGGAGACCCCGCGGCTGCGGAGCGTCGATAGCGTGGCGGCGGGTTTCCAGACTTGCAACGACGGTCCTGCCCGCCCTCGACCTCACCGGTCAGCGTCCATCGAATCGCGTCTCGCAGGAACCTCGGACGGTGCAGCAATTCGGGGCGACTTGTCCCGGCGTCGGCGCCTTGCCGTGCGTCGCCGGGGATCGATCCGGAGACCCGCCGGGATCGCGGCGTTTTCAGCACAACCCCGATCGGCACGGCGAAGTGGTCGAGGCTGTATGCGATCCATGAACGAGACCTGTGGCCGGTCGCTTCGCCCTTCCGGTGATGGCCCCAAGTGAGTGCAAGAGGTGAGCGCATCACCCGAAAACGCATTACAGACGAGGCGATCACGATTGAGCGGAAAGACAACATAAAAATATTTTTAATGAAATAAAAATGCTTTAAAGTTGGAAATTTGATTAGATTGTTTTTC
>NZ_VRVG01000142.1:0-13687 GCF_008040085.1 Methylobacterium sp. WL7
TAGTTATAGCTCGGTTTTCAAATTAAAAACAAATCCCTGTCCGCATTCAATAGCTCTTCGCGCAACGGGCTTGCTCCTCATTAGCGGCGAGCAGGTGAGCTTTTTGGGCCACCCCAGGTAGCCATCGCCGCGTGCTTCGACTGCGTCGGCCCGTCCGATTGAACATTATCTGTCTGGATCCACGAAACGAGCAACCTCGCGTTGGATTTGTAGGACAAATTGTGTTCAAAGACTATCCAAGGTAAACCCTAGACAATTCGCCGCAGTTTCGTATTGTTAGTCGCCAATTCTGGCGGGGCATCAGCAGTCGCGTAGAAGTTCGCACGGGACGATCCGGTAAAATTATCCGTATCCCTCCCCTTCGGACTTGTAACGCCGCGGCAACCTGAAGCGAGGGGAACATGACGACTATCGAGCTGCACGAAAAGATGCCGGAACCGAACTACGACTTGATCAAGTGCACGGCTTCACTGGTCGCGGCTTATGTATCGCGGAACGCCGTCGGTGTTGGCGAACTGCCGGTTCTGATCGATCAGGTGCACACGGCGATCTCGGTGCTTCAGGGCAGCACCGCCGGCTCGACCTCGGCCTGGACCGGCCCGACGGCCGCGCAGATCGAGGCCTCGATCGGCCAGGACGGCCTGATCAGCTTCATCGACGGCCGTCCCTACAAGACGCTCAAGCGGCACCTCACCGCCCACGGCCTCACCCCCGAGCGCTACCGCGCCAAGTTCGGCCTGCCCGCCGACTACCCGATGGTCGCCCCGAGCTACGCCGAGCGGCGCTCGCAGATCGCCAAGGCGATCCAGCTCGGCCACAAGGTCGCCTGACTCAAGCGTGCGCGTCCCGGCGCGGACCGGGCCCCGGTTCGGGCCGACCGGACCGGTTGCGCGGGACGCGCACCTTGACCGCCCCGATGCCGGCTCTCGCACCGACTGGCATGCGGGTGCCCCCGGCGCAGATCCGGCGCCGCTTGCCGGCTGCCGCGCCCAGCAAGAAGCGGCCGAGGGCGGGCCGGCCCTTACGGCGGGTCCGCTCCCGAACCGCTCAGCGCCTGGCCACCGCCAGCGTGCCGTCATCCATCGGGATGAACCGGATGCCGGATCGGCGCAGGGACGCGACGGCCTGAAGGCGCGATCGGCTTCCCCGATGCTCGCTGTCCTCCTCCAGGCGCCGGACAGTGGAATGCGACAGGCCGCTGGCCTGGGCCAGGTCCATCATCGACCAGTCGAGCAGGGCGCGCGCGGCGCGCAGGTGGTGGCCGGTCACGCACTGATCGAGCCCCTCGCCCATAGCCGGCGCGATCGGCATGGGGCTTCGGACCGGGTGCTTCAGCCCGCAGCGGCCGAGATAGGTGCCATCCGGATCCCGGACCGGGACCGTGACGATCTTGAAATGCCAGAGCTCGCCGTTGGCGAGGCGCTCGTGGACCGTGCCCTGGAAGAACTGCCGCCGCTCGATCTGCGCCGCGGCCGCGTCCTGAAAGGCCTGCCGCTCGTCGGGAACGACCATGACGTAGGGATTGATGCAGATCTCCTCGTGCGAGACCCCGTGCACCTGCGCCACCTCGAAGGGGAACTCGAAGCGGCGATCGAGCCCGAGCGCGAAGCACGCAATGTGCTCCGTCAGATACAGGGCCCCCCGCCGCCGCCGCTCCGCCTGGCGCATCAGCACCTGCTGCTCGCGGTCGGTGACGTCGAGGGCGGTGCCGTTCACGGCCACGGGCCTTCCGTCCCCGGAGAAGCGCGCCTCCATCATCAACGAGAGGATGCGGACCGTTCCGTTCGGGCGAATCACCCGGACGATCGTCTCGCGAGGGACGTGGCCCTGCCGGACATCGCCGAGCGACGGCAGCCGGTGCCGATCCTCCGGATGGACCAGGTTCAGGAGCAGATCGTAATGCGCCTTGGCGGCATTCGGGACGAGGCCGAGCAGGCGGAAGAACCCCGGCGACCAGATCTGCTCGCCACCCGCGAGCACCCAGCTCCAGGCTCCGCTCAACCCCCGGCTCTCGGTGAGCGTCAGGAATTCCCCGGACGAGAATGTCAGCGCGCTGAGGGCGGAGTGAAACATCTCAACCCCTCTCGGGTCTATGCGTGGCCGCCATGGCGTCAGACCCATTCCGGTCGGACCGGGCCGGCCACAGGCTGTCGTTCGAGACCGGCCATCGCGCCGACGGCCTCGCGCGAGGGGCTTCCCAAACGCCCGCAAAGCCGCGGCCCCGGCTTCCGGTTGCGTGAGATCGGGCCCCTCCTGTCCTGCACAAGAATCGAACTCATCCCGATACAAATCGATGCCGTTCGGATCTGCCGAGGTATCGACCCTCATAGGATATACAAATTCGCCTTCTGATTCACCCCGCTCGTTCGGTAGATCGGTTATGCATTATCGATGGTCTCAATCATTAGAGATCGATAAAATTTTCTGGAGACATTTTACAGTCGTGTATCTCGTAACTCATTCGCAGTGAATGACACCGGCCTCGACACGTAACAGATATGACTACGTGTTACGATTTCGATTTGAGTTCGGCAGCAATAATGTCCTTGCGATACGCCGGACGATAATCAGTTATGCTGTTGCCAGATTGAATTTTATGTTACCGATATTGTTCAAAGCGGATTTTCAGCTCCCCGATACGGTCTATGCCCTCGCCAACCTATGGATGTGCGCTGGGAGACGGCGCGCGACGCCCGCAAACCGGATGGCGGATCGGGTCGATGCGCGCCATCTCCAGACCGGTTCGCGTTCGCGCGGCGGCCGCGCGATTGACAGGCCAGGCCGGACGGGGCCGGTCCTCCACCGGGCCGGTCGAGGCTCCGCACAGGGAGAAGCCGCATGAGGGTCGCCTGCGTCGGCGAGTGCATGGTCGAGTTGTCGGAGCGGCCGGACGGGAGCCTGGTCCGCGGCTTCGGCGGCGACACGCTCAACACCGCCCTCTACCTCGCCCGCCTCGGCGTGACGGTGGATTACGTGACCGCCCTGGGGGATGATCCCTGGAGCGACGCGATGGTGAAAGCCTGGGGCCGCGAGGGTATCGGCCTCGAGCGGGTCCGCCGCCTGCCGGGCCGGATGCCGGGGCTCTACATCATCCGCACCGACGACGCGGGCGAACGCAGCTTCCATTACTGGCGCGACAGCGCCGCCGCCCGGGACCTGTTCTCGGAACCGGGCGCCGCCGAGACGCGCGCCGCCCTGGAGGCCGACGACCTCGTCTACGTCTCCGGGATCAGCCTGTCGCTCTACGGCGAGGCCGGCCGCGCGGCGCTCGCCGAGACCCTGGCGGCCCTGCGCGCCCGGGGCGGGCGGGTCGCGTTCGACACCAATTACCGGCCCCGCGGCTGGCCGGACTGGGAGGTGGCCCGGGCGGCGTTCCGCGCAGCCCTGGCGCAGGCGGACCTGATCTTCGCCTCGGTGGAGGACCTGGACTGGCTGTTCGGCGAGGCGGGCGACGAGGAGGTGCTGCGCCATCGCGGCCGTGCCGAGATCGTGCTCAAGACCGCGGACGGCCCGGTCCCGGTCGCCCGGGTGCTGCACGGGACGTCGGACACGAAGGTGCCGGCCGGCCCGGTGGACCGGGTGGTCGACACGACGGCCGCGGGCGACAGCTTCGCGGCCGGCTACCTCGCGGCGCGCATCGCCGGGCTGGCCCCGGAGGCCGCCGCCGCCGAGGCACACCGCCTGGCGGGCGCCGTGATCGGGCATCGCGGCGCGGTGATCCCCCGGGAGGCGATGCCGGCCCTGGCCTTCTGAGTATCGGGTTTCCAAAGGGCTTTGCCCTTTGGCCGGGTTCGGGGGTGGGCCCCTGAAGAGCAGCAGGGCTCCGCCCTGCACCCGCAAAGGTCGACGACCTTTTGGGTCCGGGACCTTTCCGTCGGGTCACATACGGCCCGCCGCCCTTGAGGCTGACAAGCGCAGCCGCTACCTGTGCCCTCGGGGGACCGATCGCCCCCAGGCAGGATCGCCGCAGGTCGAGCGGCCGAGAGGGCACCCGTGGCGCCGAGTTCCCCGCCGATTCAGGCTCCCGAGCCCGACGCATCCGCGCCCGGCCCCGCCACCCCGAAGACGCGCGTCAGCGCGCGGGGACGGCTGCGCACCTATTTCCTCACCGGCGTCATCGTGGCCGGCCCGCTGGCGATCACCGCCTACATCACGTGGTGGTTCATCGCGCTGATCGATTCCTTCGTGAAGCCGCTGGTGCCGGCGAACTACCTGCCGGACCATTACCTGCCGTTCTCGATCCCCGGCCTCGGCCTCGTCATCGCGTTCCTGGCGGTGACGCTGCTGGGCTTCCTCACCGCCAACCTCGTCGGCCGCTCGGTGATCGAGTTCGGCGAGGTGCTGCTGGCCCGCACCCCGGTGATCTCCGGCCTGTACAAGGGCCTGCGCCAGATCTTCGAGACCCTGTTCTCGGCCAACGGCACATCGTTCCGCACGGTCGGCCTGGTCGAGTTCCCGGTGAAGGGCACGTGGTCGGTGGTGTTCCTGTCGGCTCCGGCCTCCCCGGAGGTCGAGGGCGCGCTGCAGGCCCGGAACGCCGCCGGCGCCGACGAGATGGTCGGGGTGTTCCTGCCCTGCGCGCCCAACCCGACCACGGGCTTCTTCTTCTACCTGCCGCGCTCGGCGGTGGTGGAGCTGCATATCAGCGTCGACGACGCGGCCAAGCTGGTGATGTCGGCGGGCGTGATCCAGCCGGAGGACCCGCAGGGTCGGCTCCATGCCATGGCGGCGTCCCTGCGGACGGCGCAGCAGGCGGGCGACCCGGCGGCCCACCGGGAGCCGCAGGACGCGTGAGGCCCAACGGAAAGGGCCGCCCCGCGCGCGCGGGACGACCCTGAAATCCGTCGGTCAGCCTGAATTCGTGCGGCTCAGCGCTGCAGCGAAGCCGTCTGCGGCGCGATGGTCGGCGGCGTGGCCTGGGCGACCGTCACGGCGCTGCGGGTCGGAGTCGGGGTCCAACCGGTGGCGCACTGGATGGTCAGGGCCAGGCCGAGCGCGATGCAGAGCCCGTTGGCGGCCAGCCAGAAGGGACGCGCGGCCCGCCGGACGGCGGCCTGCAGATCCTCCGACGTCTTCGTCACCGCTGCGACGGCGCCGTCCGAGATCGGCAGCAGCCAGGGCTCGGTCGGCAGGGCTTGGATACCGGCCATCTCGTGGGAGCCCGGCAGGTTTTGGAACAGTCCGTTCGACATGTCCGTCCTCCAGATTCGTCCGTGATGTCCCGGCTTACCGGGCCATTCGTTCATCTACAGTTAAGGGACGATTGTGGCTGATGCAAGGTCAAGGCTCCTGCCTACGCGCTCTCCCACCGCCGCGAGGCCGGCCCCGGAGCGCCGGCGGCTCAGCACAAGTCACTGTAAAACATAGACCTTTACCGCAAGACGTGCTCCGCGTGCATCAGCCGGCGGTTGCGTGCGGTTTGTTCCCTGGCGCGCAGGCCCGCGGTGGCGCCTTCCTGAACGGGGGGCTTTCCTGAACGGCGCCGTTCAGGAAAGCCGCGGCTCGGACGACTCGGTCAGCCGGCCCCGATCAGCCGGATCGCGGCGTCGCGCTCGAACAGGTAGAGCAGGACCCGCAACGCCTGGCCGCGCGGGCTCTTCAGGCCGGGATCGCGCTCGACGATCATCCGGGCATCGTCCCGGGCGGCCACGAGGAGGTCGCCGTCGCTCTCGAGCCGCGCCAGCCGGAAGGCGGCGAGGCCCGACTGACGGGTACCGAGCACCTCGCCCTCGCCGCGCAGCTTCAGGTCGGCCTCGGCGATGCGGAAGCCGTCCTCGCTGTCGCGCATCATCTCCAGCCGCGCCCGCGCCACCTGCCCGAGCGGCCCGCGGTAGAGCAGCAGGCAGGACGACGCCTTGGAGCCGCGCCCGACCCGGCCCCGGAGCTGGTGCAGCTGCGCCAGGCCGAACCGCTCCGCATGCTCGATCACCATGATGGTCGCCTCGGGCACGTCGACCCCGACCTCCACCACCGTGGTCGAGACCAGGACCTTGGTCTCCCCGGCGGCGAACCGGGCCATGGCGGAATCCTTCTCGGGCCCCGGCATCTTGCCGTGGATCAGACCGACCGCGTCGCCGAAATGCTGCTTCAGGTCGTCGAAGCGCTCGGCCGCGGCGGCGAGGTCGATGAACTCGGATTCCTCCACGAGCGGGCAGATCCAGTAGACCCGCTCCCCCGTGGCGATCGCCCGGGCGAGCCCCGCCACGACCTCGTCGATCCGCTCGGTCGGCAGGGTGAGGGTACGGATCGGCTGGCGGCCGGCGGGTTTTTCGTCGAGGACCGAGACGTCCATGTCGCCGAAGAAGGTCAGCGCCAGGGTGCGCGGGATCGGCGTCGCGGTCATGACCAGGAAGTCCACCGCCTCGCCCTTGGCGCCGAGCGCCAGGCGCTGGTGCACGCCGAACCGGTGCTGCTCGTCGACCACCGCCAAGCCGAGATCGCGAAAGGTCACCGCCTCCTGGAACAGGGCGTGGGTGCCGACCAGGATGTCGATCTCGCCCGCCGCGAGGGCGGCGAGCGTGCTCTTGCGCTCCGAGGCCCGGTCGCGGCCGGTCATCAGGCGCAGGCGTAGACCGCCGGCCAGCGGCTGCAGCCGCTCGAAATGCTGCCGGGCCAGGATCTCGGTGGGCGCCATCAGGGCGGCCTGGCGCCCGGCCTCGACGGCCGAGGCCAGGGCGAGCAGGGCCACCGCGGTCTTGCCCGAGCCGACATCGCCCTGGAGCAGGCGCAGCATCCGGCGCGGGGCGGCGAGATCCGCGCGGATCTCCGCCACCGCCCGGGCCTGGGCGCCGGTGAGCGCGAAGGGCAGGGCGGCCTGGATGCGCCCGCTCAGCGCCCCGTCGCCGGCGTTGACCCGGCCGGCCTTGCGCCGCTGCCGGGCCCGCATCAGGGCGAGCGCCAGCTGCGAGGCGAGCAGCTCGTCGTAGGACAGGCGCCGCCGGGCCGGGGTTGCCGGCGGCGGCTGGAGCGGATCCTCGGCCTTCGGGAGGGGCTCCTCGGGGCGGTGCTCGACGCGCAGCGCATCCGCGAAGGCCGGCAGGCGGTTCTTCTCCAGCCAGGCCGGATCCTGCCATTCGGGCAGGGTCGGCAGCCGGTCGAGGGCCGCCACCGCGAGCTTGTTGATCGCCCGGGAGGTCAGCCCCTCGGTGGCGCCGTAGATCGGCTCGACGGCGGGCAGCTCGGCGAGGCCGGCCTCGTCCACGATCCGGGACGGGTGGACCATCTGGCGGGTGCCGTCCCACAGGTCGATCCGGCCGGTGATGTAGCGATGGGCGCCCAGCGGCAGCATCTTCTCCACCCGGGCGCGGGGCATGCCGAAGAACACCAGGGAGATGTCGCCGGTGGAATCCTCCACCAGCACCCGGTGCGGGCGCTTGCCCGACCCGATCTGGGCCGGACGGTGGGCCACCACGGTGACCCCGACGGTCACCGGCTCGCCCACGGGCGCTTCGCTGACCGAGCCCATCAGCCGGCGCGGGACGCCGCCCTGGGGCAGGTGGAACAGCAGGTCCACGATCCGGGCCTCCCGCTCGGGCGTGCCGAGCAGTTTTTCGATGAGCGGGGCCATCTTGGGGCCGACGCCCGGCAGGGCGCGGGCCGGGGCGAACAGGGGATCGAGGATGCTCGGACGCAGCAGCGGCGCGCGGACGGCCTCGCCCTCCGGCGCCTCGGCGTCCGGGTCGTTCACCGCCGCGTCCCGGAGGGCGGCGTCCTGAGTCGCGCGTGCATCTGTCATGGTGGCTCGGCGGACATCCTGCCGGAGCCGCCTTATCATCCCGTGCATCCCGGCGCGCCAGTGCGGCGCAAGGGACACGGGCCCAGGGGACGGAGGCGACCGAGCGCATGGCCAAGGATTGCGCCACCGATTTTCTGCCGGGCTTCGACCGGCACCGAATCGAGACCGAACCCGGCGTGACGATCCACGCCCGCTCCGGGGGCTCCGGGCCGCCGGTCCTGCTGCTGCACGGCCACCCGCAGACCCTGTCGACCTGGCTCCACGTCGCCCCGCGCCTGGCCGAGCGCCGCACCATCGTGGCCATGGACCTGCGCGGCTACGGCGATTCGGACAAGCCCCCGGGCGGCGAACGCCACGCGGCCTACGCCAAGCGCGCCATGGCGGCGGACGCGGTGGCGGTGATGCGCGCGCTCGGCCACGACCAGTTCGCCCTCGTGGGCCACGATCGCGGCGGCCGCGTCGCCCACCGCCTGGCCCTGGACCATCCGGAGCGGGTCGAACGCCTGGCCCTGTTCGACATCGCCCCCACGGCGACGATGTACGCCCGCACCGACAAGGCCTTCGCCACCCGGTACTTCTGGTGGTTCTTCTTCATCCAGCCGCATCCGCTGCCCGAAACGCTGATCGGTGCGGACCCGGAATACTTCCTGCGCCACCACATCGAGGGCCAGTCCAAGACTCCGGGCTCGACCCCGCCGGACCTCGTTTCGGAATACCTGCGCTGCTACAGTGATCCGGCCTGCCGCCACGCGATCTGCGAGGATTACCGGGCGGCGGCGGGCATCGACCTGGAGCACGACGCGGCCGATGCGGACGCCCGGATCACGGCGCCGCTGCTGGCGCTCTGGGGGGCGCAGGGCACGGTCGGCCAGACCTACGACGTGCTGGAGACCTGGCGCGAGAAGGCCACGAACGTCTCGGGCCGGGCGCTCGATTGCGGGCACACGCTGCAGGAAGAGAGGCCGGAGGAAGTTTTTCGCGAACTCTCGGCGTTCCTCGGGTGAACCGGCGCGTTCGGACGATGCAAAAGGGCGGCGCTCAAGCCACCGGCACGCTCTGCACGCTCAGCTCGTAGCCGAGCGCCCGGTAGGCCGCATCGAACTGTGCCGTCCGGGTCTGATGATCGAGCCTGAACAGCCGGTCGACGCTCTCCCGGTTCCAGCCGAGCTGGCGCTGCAGCTCGGCGCGCGTGATGCCTTTGCTCCGCAGCATCCGGTAGAGCATCACCTTGAGGTCGGTCTGCAACGGCAGCTTCACCCAAGTCCTGATGACGCGTCCGTCCCGAGCGTCGGGGGCCTCGACCGGCGCCGGTGCGGGTATGTCCTCGTTGCGGGCGATGCGCGCCGCCAGGGCTTCCTCCAGGGCCCCCAAGCCGTGCACGGGAAGGGCGGCCGGATCCTCGACATACGTCGTGATCTCGGGAAAGGCCGCACAGGTCGTGAGGTACGTCCCGTTGTCGTCGGCTTCGAGATCGAAGATGTAGCCAGTCACTTGAGGTCCAACGGCTTCAGGATGCGGTTGACGAGACTCGTACCGAGTTCCTTCCGGCCGCCATGCATCGGGATCTGCGACACCCGATCGCCGCGCCGGACCGTGAGATGGCCCGAGCCACCCTTGTGGTTCTCGAACGTGCAGCCCTTCGCGGCGAGGAGCCCTACGGCCTACACAGGTTTCGACCGTAGCCGTGATCATGCCGTGAGCGCAGAAGGCGCGGGTCCCCTCTCCCGTGCGGGAGAGGGACAGGGTGAGGGATGCGCGCTTTCCGGAAAACCCTGGTCCCTCACCCCAGCCCTCTCCCGCACGGGAGAGGGGGCGCGTCGCGGTCTGAACCAACGCCTGCGCCTCAAACCTATGTAACCCGCAGGCAAGGAGCCTGCGGAGTTCGCTCGCATTCATGCAGATATCGGTCGTTCCACAGATGCGTGGAAGTCCACAGAACTGTGGATTTTCGATCTCCTATCAATGTTGGTCCGCGTGCGGCCGCGTCCTACCTCGCGAGCGGGGTCTCCACCGGGCAGGCCAATCGCTCGGTGGCCTGCGGCGCCGTGGCGGCGGCGATCAGGATTGGCAGGATGACCGGAAGACTCAGATAAGACCCGTCCCATAAGGACGACTCGGCCGAGATGGCCGAACCGACCGGGATCACGGGCGCGGGCGGTTGGAAAGATTACGTCGGGCAGCATGTCAGAAGTGGCCAACACACCTTTCGACGTCGCCGTGGTGGGCGCGGGAGCCGCGGGGCTGTCCGCCGCCTTGGCGAGCGCCCAGGCCGGCATCCGGACCGCCCTGGTCGGCCGTCACGCCCCCGTGGCGGACGGGCGCACGGTCGCGCTGCTGGACGGCTCGGTGCGCTTCCTGGAGGCTCTGGGCGCCTGGGAGGCGGTGGCACCGCAGGCCAGTCCGCTGTGCACCCTGCAGATCATCGACGACACCGGCAGCCTGTTCCGGCCGCCGCCGGTGCGCTTCCAGGCCGCCGAGATCGGGCTGGACGCCTTCGGCTGGAACGTCGAGAGCGCCCGCCTGGTCGAGAGCCTGCGCATCCGGGCCCGCGCCCAAGCGAATCTCACCCTGGTCGAGGCGGATGCGGCCGGCGCCGTCCCCGGCGAGGCGGTCTCGCGCCTGACGCTCGCGGATGGCGGTACGGTCGCGGCGCGGCTGGTGGTGGGTGCCGACGGGGGCCGCTCCCCGCTCCGGGCCGCCAGCGGCGTGCGCGTGCGCGACTGGACCTACCCGCAGAGCGCCATCACCACGATCCTGGCGCATGAGCGCCCGCACCGGGACGTCTCCACCGAGTTCCACACCCGCTCCGGCCCGTTCACCCTGGTACCGCTGCCGGGCGGCCACCGGTCGAGCCTCGTCTGGGTCACCGCAGAGAGCGCCGCGCGGCGCCTCGCGGCCCTGGACGACGCCGCCCTGGGCCAGGCGGTGGAGCGTCAGGCCCGGGCGATGCTCGGCGCGATGCGGATCGACGGCCCCCGGGGCCTCGTGCCGATGCGCGGCCTGTCCGTGTCGAGCCCGGTGGCGCAGCGCCTGGCGCTCGTCGGCGAGGCGGCCCACGTCTTCCCGCCGATCGGCGCGCAGGGCCTCAATCTCGGCCTGCGCGACGCCGCCGCCCTGCGCGACCTGCTGGTGGCCGCATCCCGCGATGGCCGCGATCCCGGCGCCCGGCCGGTGCTCGACGGCTACGCCCGGAGCCGCCGCCTCGATGCCGCGGCCCGCACCGCCGCGGTCGACCTCCTCAACCGCAGCCTGCTCACCGACCTCGTTCCGGTCGACGCGCTGCGGGGCCTCGGGCTGCTGGCGATGTCGCATCTCGGTCCGCTCCGGCGGATCGTGATGCGCGAGGGCGTGCTGCCGCGGCTCGGCGCGCCGGAATTGATGCGCGGCGCGCGCTGAGCGCGTTCTCTCGATGGGAGTTGGGCGGACACGTGGTGGCCTTGGCCGCATCGAACGCAATCGTTCGGGCGTGCCATCCTGGTCCGTCATCGCGAGCGCGGCGAAGCGACTCAAGGATGCGCCCGATTCGAGCGACGGCGCGCTGCCCTAGCTTGCTTCGCTGCGCTCGCAATGATGGCGGCGAAGCTTCGGGCGAAGGGGTCTCTTCAGAGGTCCGGCTGGGCGGCCACGTAGGCGCCGAGGCGGGTGGCGAGGTCGACCGGGCCGCCGGCCCGGCCCTCGGCCGCGTCGCCGATCAGGAGGACCGGGATGCCGCGGTCCCGCAGCTGGGCGCGCAGGCGTGCGGCGCGGCGGGCGTAGGCCGGGTCCCGACGGGTCGGGGCCTGGAGCAGCACCGCCGCGGGGCGGGCGATCACGGCCAGCACGTCGTCCGCCGCCTCCATCGAGGCGGTGACGCTCGCATAGCCGAGGTTGGCCAGCTCGCCCGAAAGGGACCGGTCCACGGCGCGAACACCGTCATCGACCACGAGCACTTGTTGCAGCGCACCCATAGGCTTGAGCGGTACCTCATGAAGCGTGGCTTGGGAAGATAGCCAGAACCACAATCCGAAGCGAAACCCGCGAAGGAGCGGATCGGATCCGTCCGGTTGTGTGCGCCTGCGAGATTATCCGCCGCGCCTGAGCGCGGGATGAACCGAAAGCGGTCCGCGGTTCAGGCCGTCTCGACCCCGGTCACGGTCCCGCCGGCCCAGACCGGCCCGTAGCCCGAACGCCGCCAAGCCTGCGGGTCCTGGTCGGGGATGCCGCCGCGGGGGAGGGGCGCCGCCGCGCAGGCCAAGCCGCGATAAGCCAAGCCGCGATCCAGGAGCGCGAGATCGAGGAGCGCCCGGGGCAGGGGCGCCCGCTCCGGATCGGCCAGGGTCGCGGCGAGGTCGCGGCCGCCCGGTCGCGTGAGGACCACGTCCTCGCCGAACACCAGCGAATCGAGGCGGCGCGGGCCGGCCGATTCGGCGACGGTGTCCGGGATCAGGTGCGCGGGCGCCCGGTGGACCACGTGGAGGGCCCGCACGGTCCAGGGCAGGGGCAGGGCGGCGAGCGCCGCCTCGATCAGGGACGGGACCACGAGGCGCGTCGGCACCGGCCGCATCAGGCCGGCCCGGAACCCCGCCTCGTCGAAGGGAATCACGGTCTCGAGGCTGGCCCCGGCCGCCAGCGCCGCGCCGAGGCCGGTGACCAGACCGCGCAGGTCGTGGGCCGGCAGGAGCGTCAGGATCCGTTCGTCCGCCGTCACCGGCAGGACGTCGAGGTGGGCGTCGATCGCCGCGGCGAACGCCGCCGCGCTGCGGTAGACCGGCCGGCCCGGGTCGCCCGCCACGAAGGTCACGAGGCCGCGGCTCGCCACCGGCTCGGCGACCCCGCGTTCCAGGGCCATCGCGTCGAGGCTGATCACGCCGTCCGGGACGCCGGGCCCGAAGGCGGCGAGGTAGCGCAGGCCGAAATGGCCCATGGCCGCCTGGGCGAGGTCCTCGGCCGGACGGCGCGCCCCGCGGCGGCCCTCCGTCAGCACCGCGACCAGGCCGGCGGACGCGATCCCGGCCGAGAGCTGCCCGGCATCCCAGAGGGCGGGCATCGGGCAGGGCAGGTGGCCGGCCGCCTCGACGGCCAGGTGGGCGAGGGCCGATTCGGCGCCGCCGGAGAACCACAGGCCGACCCGGCTGCCCGCGGGCAGCCGCCAGGCGCCGATCCCGCGCGCGAGCCGGCCGACGATCTCCGCCGCCGCCGCGTAGGTCCAGGTGATCGGCGGGCGCCCGCACCACGCCGCCCGGTCCCCCGAATCACGCAGGGCGGTGCGCTGCGGGCCGGACCGGGCCGCCGCGAACAGGCTGGCGGACAGCCCGCCGGACCGCGCGGACGCGTCCGGCGCGGCGTCGGCATTCCTCTCCGCCACCGCGAACGCGCTCAATCCGCCCCCCGCTCGAACCGCAGATCCATCCGCATGGTCGTCCGACCATGGTTAACCGGCGCCTAAGAGGCGACCACTTGAGACCGGCTCCCTTGGGCGAGGCTGTCGCCGCGCCGCGGCCGCGGATCCGCGCGGCGCCCGGGGGCCGTGCACGCGGGCGCGGGCAACGTCGCGCTTGCGGCCGGGGAGGCAGGAGCCTATCGGAGGCCGCTGCGGCACGACGCGCTCCGAGGGGCGCGCGATGCCGTGGTGTCATGCCTTCGCCTCATTCGGAGGGGACAGGCAGGCCGCCCGGTCGCCGGGGCGAGGGATGCGCGCATGAGGCGCCCATCCTCGCCCGATGGTCGGACCGATTCATCCGGAGCCCCGGGAGGCACGCCACGGCGCTGCGTGCCCGGGCGGTCCGGCGGACCAGCCCGTCAGGCCGGCTCCGCATTCCGCAAGCCACACCACGTTTCTCCAAAGGGGTCAGAGCCGATGTCCTTCACCCGCCCCGCGACGCTGGCACGCGCCGCCCTCCTCGGCCTTGCGGGCCTCGGCCTCGCGGCCGCCCCGGCGCTGTCCCAGGCGAAGAAGCCCGCGGCCCCCGCGCC
>NZ_VRVG01000143.1:0-13566 GCF_008040085.1 Methylobacterium sp. WL7
CCCGAGGCCCGCGCGACGGGCCTCCCCGCCCCGCTTCGGACACCCGATCCATGTCCCGCCAGACCGCATCCCTGTTCAGCCCTGCACTCGTCGGACCCGCCCTCGTCGGCTCCGTGAAAAAACTCGATCCGCGCGCCATGATCCGCAACCCGGTCATGTTCGTGGTCGAGGTCGTGGCCGCACTGACCACCGTTCTGTTCGTCCGCGACGTCGCCACCGGCGCCGGCGACCTGCTGTTCTCCGGCCAGATCATCCTGTGGCTGTGGTTCACCCTGGTCTTCGCCAACTTCGCCGAGGCCCTGGCAGAGGGGCGCGGCAAGGCCCAGGCCGACAGCCTGCGGCGCACCCGCACCGAGACGATGGCCAAGCGCCTCACCGGTCCGGGCGGTCGCTACGAGACCGTCCCGGGGACCAGCCTCCGGGTCGGCGACGTGGTGCTGGTCGAGGCCGGCGACCTGATCCCCTCCGACGGCGAGGTGATCCAGGGCGTCGCCTCGGTCAACGAGGCGGCGATCACAGGCGAATCCGCTCCGGTCATCCGCGAATCCGGCGGCGACCGCTCGGCCGTGACCGGCGGCACGCAGGTGCTCTCCGACGAGATCCGGGTGCGGATCACCGCGGCCGCCGGCTCGACTTTCGTCGACCGGATGATCGCCCTGGTCGAGGGCGCCTCGCGGCAGAAGACTCCCAACGAGATCGCCCTGAACATCCTGCTCGCCGGGCTCACCCTCGTGTTCGTGTTCGCGGTGGCCTCGATCCCGAGCTTCGCGTCCTATGCCGGCGGCGCGATCCCGCTGATCGTGCTGGTGGCGCTGTTCGTCACCCTGATCCCGACCACGATCGGCGCCCTGCTCTCGGCGATCGGCATCGCCGGCATGGACCGGCTGGTGCGCTTCAACGTGCTCGCCCTGTCGGGCCGCGCCGTCGAGGCGGCGGGCGACGTGGACACCCTGCTGCTGGACAAGACCGGCACGATCACGCTCGGCAACCGCCAGGCGACCGCGTTCCGGCCGGTGGCCGGCGTCACCGAGCAGGATCTGGCGGACGCGGCCCAGCTCGCCTCGCTGGCCGACGAGACCCCGGAGGGCCGCTCGATCGTGGTGCTCGCCAAGGAGGCCTACGGGATCCGCGCCCGCGACATGGCCGGCCTCAACGCCAGCTTCGTGCCGTTCACCGCGCAGTCCCGCATGAGCGGCGTCGATCTCGACGGAATCTCCATCCGCAAGGGCGCGGTCGAGGCGGTGATCGCCTCGGTCTCGGCGCAGCCGATGGCGAGCCGGGGCTCGAACGCGGCGCTCGCCTACCAGCCGGAGGCGGAGCCCGACTCCGTCGCCGAGATCCGCGCCATCGCCGAGGAGATCGCCAAGGCCGGCGGAACGCCGCTGGCGGTGGCCCGGGACGGCCGGCTGCTCGGTGTCGTCTACCTGAAGGACATCGTGAAGGGCGGAATCCGCGAGCGCTTCGCCGAGCTGCGCCGGATGGGCATCCGCACGGTGATGATCACCGGCGACAACCCGATGACCGCCGCCGCCATCGCCGCGGAGGCCGGCGTGGACGACTTCCTCGCCCAGGCCACCCCGGAGGACAAGCTGGCGCTGATCCGCGCCGAGCAGGCCCAGGGCAAGCTCGTCGCCATGTGCGGCGACGGCACCAACGACGCCCCCGCCCTCGCCCAGGCCGATGTCGGCGTCGCCATGAACACCGGAACGGTGGCGGCCCGGGAGGCCGGCAACATGGTCGATCTCGATTCCGACCCGACCAAGCTGATCGAGATCGTCGGCATCGGCAAGCAGCTGCTGATGACCCGCGGTGCGCTGACCACCTTCTCCATCGCCAACGACGTGGCGAAGTACTTCGCGATCATCCCGGCGATGTTCCTCGGGCTCTATCCGCAGCTCCAGGCCCTCAACGTCATGGGGCTGGCCTCGCCGCAGAGCGCGATCCTGTCGGCGATCATCTTCAACGCGCTGATCATCGTGGCGCTGATCCCCCTGGCGCTCCGGGGCGTGACCTACCGGGCCGTCGGCGCCGCCGCGCTGCTGCGCCGGAACCTGCTGATCTACGGGCTCGGCGGCGTGCTGGTTCCGTTCGCCGCCATCAAGGCGATCGACCTCGCCGTCACCGCCCTGCACCTCGCCTGAACCGCCCCCTCGGAGACCCGCCATGCTCAGCCAGCTTCGCCCCGCCCTGGTCCTGCTCACCGTCCTCACGGCGATCACCGGCCTCGCCTACCCGCTCGCCGTCACCGGCCTCGCCGGCCTGATCTTCCCCGCGCGTGCCGCCGGCAGCCTGATCGAGCGCGACGGCCATGTCGTCGGCTCGGGCCTGATCGGCCAAAACTTCACCGGCGCCACCTACTTCCACGGCCGTCCCTCGGCCACGAGCGCCGCGGACCCGGCCGATCCGTCGAAGACCGTGCCGGCGCCCTACAACGCGTCCAATTCCGCGGGCTCCAACCTCGGCCCGACCAGCGCCGCGCTGGCCGAGCGGGTCAAGGGCGACCGGGACGCGCTGACGGCGGAAAATCCCGGCCGGCCTGTCCCGGTCGATCTCGTCACGGCGAGCGGCTCGGGCCTCGACCCGGATATCTCGCCCGACGCCGCCCTGTTCCAGGTGCCGCGGGTCGCCAAGGCCCGCAACCTGCCCGAGGACCGCCTGCGCCAGCTCGTCGCCGCGCAGAGCGAGGGCCGCACGCTCGGGCTGCTCGGCGAGCCACGGGTGAACGTGCTGGCGCTGAACCTTGCGCTGGATGGGTTGGGTGGGCGCTGAACGGCCATCCAGGACGCACGGCATCGTTCCGATCCATCCTCGCGGGACGATGCAGCTGCACCCGAAGGCCGGCGGCCCAACGGATCGGACGGTCGAGACAGCTCGAGAACCGGCACGTTCTGAGTCTGTTCGTAAGGCGGCTTCTTGAGCCGGCCTCAATCCAACCGCTGGACTGAACGGTATTCGCAGGCGACCCACGCTGGTATCGTGATCGATCGATGGACGGCTCAGGGGCTTCCCGCGCGGACGCTCTTGCCGGCACCGACCTGGTATCCCGCGATCGTCAGAACTCTCGAGATGTCATGAGCGACCTTGTGCAGCGAAAGGCGGACGTGATCGCCTTCTATGAGCTGATGTTCAACGATTGTCGTCCGCGGAAGGCAATCGAGCGTTACGCAGGGGCCGAGTACGTCCAGCACAATCCACATGTGGCGACCGGAAAAGACGGGTTCATCACCTATTTCGAACGCATGGCGCGGGAATGGCCTGGTAAGCGCGTCGAGATCAAGCGCGCCGTCGCCGAGGGCGAATTCGTGGTTCTTCACTGTCTCCAGCGCTGGCCCGGCGGCCACGACTACGCGACCATGGACATGTTCCGGCTCGATGCCGACGGGAAGATCGTCGAGCACTGGGACGTGCTTCAAATCCTCCCGGAGACCTCCGCCAATCCGAATGGCATGTTCTGAGGCGGCGAAACGTCCTTCCGCACCACGACCTGCAACGTGGAAGGGATTGCCGCGTGCGAGACCGGAGCGGCGGGAATCCGGCCCGATGCGAACCCCATCCGTGTCGCGCTGACCGCGGGTACCCTGAAAGAACCATGCCCGAGACCGGCCGAGACCCGACCCGTCCCACTCCCGAGGCGCTGCTGGAAACGGCGCGCCGGGAGTCGCGGACCCGCGGCCGGCTGAAGGTTTTCCTGGGGGCCGCCCCCGGGGTCGGCAAGACCTTCGAGATGCTCACCATCGGCCGCGCTCGGCGCGAAGCCGGCCTCGACGTGGTGGTGGGCGTCGTCGAGACCCACGGCCGGGCCGAGACCGAGGCGCTGCTCGACGGGTTCACGATCGTCCCGCGCCGCACCGTGCCCTACCACGGCACCACGCTCGACGAGATGGATCTCGACGCCCTCCTGACCCGGAGGCCGGCCCTCGCGCTGGTGGATGAGCTCGCCCACACCAACGCGCCGGGATCCCGCCACCCGAAGCGCTACCAGGACGTCGAGGAACTGCTCGACGCCGGCATCGACGTCTACACGACGCTCAACATCCAGCATGTCGAGAGCCTCAACGACGTGGTGGCGCAGATCACCCGCATCCGCGTGCGCGAGACCGTGCCGGACGGCATCCTCGACCGGGCGGACGACATCGAGGTGGTCGACCTCAATCCGGACGACCTAATCCAGCGGCTCAAGGACGGCAAGGTCTACGTCCCGACCAACGCCGAGCGCGCCCTGAAGCACTACTTCTCCCGCGGCAACCTCACGGCCCTGCGCGAGCTGGCCCTACGCCGCACCGCCGACCGGGTCGACGACGAACTCCTCAGCCACATGCAGGCCAACGCCATCGCGGGGCCCTGGAGCGCCGGCGAGCGGGTGCTGGTCTGCATCAGCGCCGATCCGCGCTCGGCCGGCCTGGTGCGCTACGCCAAGCGCGTCGCCGACCGGCTGCACGCGCCCTGGACCGCCCTGTACATCGAGGCGCCGCGCGCCGGGTCCGCCAGCGAGGCGGCGCGCGACCGGATCGCCGAGACCCTGCGGCTCGCCGACCGGCTCGGTGGCGATGCCGTCACCCTGCCGGGCGGCCGACGCGTCGCCGACGACATCCTGGCCTATGCCCGCTCGGCCAACGTCAACCACATCGTGGTCGGCAAGGCGGCACGTTCCTGGATCTTCGAGCTGGTGAACGGCTCGGTGGTCCACGACCTCGTGCGCCGCAGCGGCAACATCAGCGTCCACGTGGTGCCGGGCGAAGCCGTGCCGGCCGAGGCTCCGGCGCGCCGGACGGTCGCCACCGCAACCCCGGCCGCGGCCTTCGAGCCCGGCCCCTACGGGATGGCGCTCCTCGCCTCCGCGGCGGCGCTCGGGGCGGCGCTCCTGCTCCAGCCCTATACCGGCATCGAGAATGCCGACCTGATGCTGCTCACCGCCGTGGTCGCGGTCGCGGTTCGCTGGGGGCTCGGACCTTCGCTCGCCGCGGTGGTCTCGGCCTCGCTGGCCTACAACTTCTTCTTCCTGCCGCCGCTCTACACCTTCACCATCGCCGACCCGACCAACGTCGCGGCGTTCCTGCTGTTCACGCTGGTGGCCGTGCTGGTCTCGAACCTCGCCGCCCGGGCTCGCCGCATCGCCATGATCAGCCAGGGCCGGGCCGCGTCCACGGAGCGGTTGTTCGGGTTCTCGCGCAAGCTCGCGGGCTGCGGCACCCTGGACGACGTGCTCTGGGCCACCTGCGCGCAGGTCGCCGCCATGCTCCGGGTGCGGGTCGTCCTGCTGCTGCCGGATGGCAAGCCCGTCACCGTCCGGGCCGGCTACCCGCCCGAGGACCGGCTCGATGCCGCCGACCTCGCCGCGGCCCAGTGGGCCTTCGACAACGACCGCCCGGCCGGGCGCGGTGCCGACACCCTGCCGGGCGCCAAGCGGCTGTTCCTGCCGATGCGCACCGGGCGCGGCACCATCGGAGTGATCGGCCTCGACGCGGACGGCGCCGGCCCGATCCTGACCCCGGAGGGTCGCCGCCTGCTCGATGCGCTGGCCGACATGGGCGCGCTCGCCATCGAGCGGGTGCGGTTGGTGGAGGATCTCGACCGTGCCGAGCGCGCCGCCGAGACCGACCGCCTGCGCCAGGCGCTCCTGACCTCGATCAGCCACGACTTGCGAACCCCCCTGGCCTCCGTGCTGGGGGCGGCCAGCACGCTGCGCGACCTCGACGCCGACCTCGGCCCCGAGGCCAAGGCCGAGCTGCTCGCGACGATCATTGCGGAATCTGAGCGGCTGAACCGCTTCATCGCCAACCTGCTCGACATGACCCGCCTGGAGGCGGGCGCGGTGGCCCCGAACCTCGCCCCCCAGGACGTCGCAGAGACCGTCGACACCGCCCTGCGCCGGGTCGAGCCGGTGCTGGCCGACCACAGGGTCGTACTCGACCTGGCGCCCGATTTGCCGGTGCTCCGCTTCGATCCGGTCCTGTTCGAGCAGGTGCTGGTGAACCTGCTCGACAACGCCGCCAAGTACGCGCCGGCCGGCTCGACCGTGACCGTGCGGGCCCGCAGGGCGGGCGACCGGGTGCGGCTGGAAATCCTCGACGAGGGCGACGGCCTGCCCGAGACGGAGGTCGAGCGGGTGTTCGACAAGTTCTACCGGGTCCGCAAGAGCGACCGGGTCCGGGCCGGCACCGGGCTGGGGCTGGCCATCGCGCGCGGCTTCGTCGAGGCGATGGGCGGCACCGTCACGGCCGCCAACCGGCGCGACCGCCTCGGGGCGGTCTTCACCGTGACGCTGCCGGTCCCGGCCCGGACCGGGCGCAAGGACATCGCCGCATGAGCCCGACCCTATGAGCCCGACCATCCTGGTCATCGACGACGAGCCGCCGATCCGGAAGCTGCTGCGCACGGGGCTGTCCACGCAGGGCTACGCGATCCTGGAGGCGCCGAACGCCGCGACCGCCCTCGACGTGCTGGGGCGCGAGCGGGTGGATCTCGTCATCCTCGATCTCGGGCTGCCCGACATGCGCGGCCACGACCTGCTGCGGGCGATCCGGGCCCGCCATCCCGCGCTGCCCGTGGTGGTGCTGTCGAGCCGCACCGACGAGGGCGGCAAGGTCGAGGCCCTCGACCTCGGCGCGGACGACTACGTGACCAAGCCGTTCGGCATGGCGGAGTTGCTGGCCCGCCTGCGCGCCGCCCTGCGCCACCAGCTCGCCGTCCAGGGTGAACGGCCGATCTTCAAGGTCGACCGGCTCACGATCGACCTCGTCCGGCGGATCGTGAAGGTCGACGAGGCCGAGGTGAAGCTCACCCCGCGCGAGTACGATTTCCTGCGCGTGCTGGTGCTGCATGCCGGCAAGGTGCTGACCCATGCGCAGCTGATGCAGGCGGTCTCGGTCTCCTCCGATCCGCAATATCTGCGCGTCTACATGCGCCAGCTCCGGCAGAAGCTGGAGGCCGACCCCGAACGCCCGCGCATCCTGTTGACCGAGACCGGCGTCGGCTACCGCCTGCGCGCGCCGGAGGACGAGCCGCCCGTCACGGAGAACGGGCGGGCGCCCACCGGCGGCGCCTGAGAACGGAGTCTCGGCCGGCTCAGAGCCGGAGCGCGATCCGCTCCGCCGAGACCTGAACGGCATCGGGGCGGTGATCGGTCTCCCCGGCCGCGTAGTCGAACGCCGCCTCCCGGCTGCGGAACAGGCCACCGGCCCGCCCGTGGATCTCGATGGCGACCCAGTGCCCCTCCGGATCCTGGCCGACGATGAACCGGGCGGTGTCCCCCGCGGGGGCGGCGACGTGGATGGTGGGCGACATCGGATGTCTGGGGTTCCCGCGATCCTCCGGGGACCGCACCGTGAAGGTGGACCCGAACGCATAAGGGTTCGAGCGGGACGCCCGGCCGATCTCATAAGCGCCTCGTTAGGATTTTCCGTCCTTTGACGGCTCACGCGTTAGCTTATGGGCCGCGAGGACAGAAATGACCTACAGTACGGGCAGTCTATTTTATAGAAAAGGCGTCCAGAACCCGCGTATACATACAATAATACGACGCATATGCCCGTTGAGGAAATGAAATTTCATGATGTGATCCGACGTGACATCACGCTGATGGTGGCGCGGCGATCGTCATGGCTCGAATGATCTCAAGTGTACTGCTTTTGGCGTCGCTGGTTTTGTTCTTCCTGTCGATCGCCAGCCGTGTTCGCGAATGCTCATCCGAATCGGGTGGGCATTCGGATGATTCCCGGTGCCGGTGATCTGCGTTGCCATTCATGCCGGGAGCTTCGGCTCCGCGTCCTGATCGCGCGCGCGACCAGCCTGCTGTTCGTGCGAGCCTGGCGTGAAATCGCGTTGTACCGGGATGACGCCGAAGTGCCGATCAGTCCGGTAACGGGGATGCAGATCCGGCGGTCACGGGGGCGCGAGCCGAAGTCCCGCGGGGACGTCGATGCGACGTCTATCGGTGTCGGATGATGCTGGGAGCGGTGATGGCTCCCCGAGCAGGACTCGAACCTGCGACAAGGCGATTAACAGTCGCCTGCTCTACCAACTGAGCTATCGGGGATCACGAGCGGGTCTCTACACACCAGGATCGCGGGACGCAAGACCCTGAATGGCGCGATCGGCACCGTTCGCCGGGGCTCACCCATTGCGCGCCCTGAGAAAGGTGGTTTGCCGGCGCTCGACCGGGCCGGCTGTGGCTTTTCTGTTACGGTTGGTTGGGGGGGCGCGGCGCCAGCCCCAGCCTGCCGCGCCAGATGCGGTGTCGCGGGGTCATCCCATCGTCACGGCGGCCGCCTAGACGGTCGGACCATCGGCACGGGCCGTCGCCAAGCGCCCCCCGACGCAGATCCCCCGCTGGTCCGAACCGCAAGGCGTCCGCGCCGTGCCGTCCGGTCATGCCGCGTTCGCCCGGACAGCCGGCCTCGGTCGCGTGCGGGCCTGCCTGCCACGTATTCGGAGTGTTCACGATGTCGCGCGATCCCGACGGCCTTCAGGCAGGCGACGCCCTCGGCCCGGAGCGTGGCAGCCGCATGCCCGACTACATCGGCGGCGCCGTGATCGGCTTCCTCATCGTCGCCGCCGCGGTGCGCGTGATCCTGGCGCACACGGTCTGATGAGGTCCGCGCACGATCCGGCGACCGGGCCGCATCGCCGGGAACAGATTTTGACGCGCGGCATCGATGGCAAGACCGAAGAGCGCTCCGGCATTTCAATGACTGTTTCTTCTCGTTTGTACTGATCGGCCCGAATATATCTCAGAATTATTGCATATCGCTTCGCGGCGTTTGCCGGCTATATTTAGTGTTGGCGCAAGCTTTGCTGTAGTACGGCCCTCCCACTCGATTCTCGCGGATAGCGGTTCTCTTCCCATGCGCATTTCCCTCGGCCTCAAGCTGGCGGCGGTCGTCGGCCTGTTGGGCTTCGTTGCGGTCGGCATCTCGGCCTTCGCCATCCGGCAATCGCTGTGGGAGCAGGAGCGCGCCGCCGCCACCGACAAGATCTGGAATGCCGGGCTGCAGGCCGGCGCCCTGGGTCAGGCGATCGAGCACGCGGTCGTGCAGGCCACCGCCCTCTACACCGCCGAGGACACCAGGGAGGCGCGCACGCGGCTGTCCGCGCTGCACGACGCCCTGGCGGCGGTGGAACAGGTCCGGGTGCCGTTCCTGGCGGCGATGGAGGATCAACTGCCGCCGGATCGGCGCCGCCGGTTCGACCTGTTCGTGAAGGAGTTCATCGCCTACCAGAACGACACCGCCGAACTCGGCCTGACGATCTCGCCCAAGGCCGCCCTGATCCAGGCCACCGACGAGTCCACGGTGAAGAACCGCGAGCACATGATCGCGGAGATCGGCCTGCTCGGACGCGAGGTGCTGGCCCGGCTCAACGAGCGGCGCGCCGCCGACGCCGCGGATCGCAGCGCCGCCCGCCTGGCGTTGATCGTAGTGCCCGCCGTGGCGCTCGCCCTCGGCCTGCTCGCCGCGATCTGGATCATCCTCAGCCAAGTCCAGAAGCCGCTGGGCCGACTGAAATCCAGCATGACCGCGCTGGCGGCCAACGACCTCGACCGGACCATCCCGTTCACCCACCGCCGGGACGAGATCGGCGAGATGGCCAGCGCCATCGCGGGCTTCCAGACGGCCCTGATCGAGAAGCGGACGCTCGATGCCGAGGCCCAGGCCCGGCGGGACCGCGACCGCGTCCGGGCCGAGCAGCTGGCCGAGGCGACCCGCGCCTTCGAGGGGGAGACCCACCGCGCCGTGGCGGATCTCGCGGGATCGGCCGACTCGATGCAGGATGCCGCCGCGACGCTCACCGGAACGGCCGGCGACATGGCGGCCCGGGCCGCCGTGGTGGCGGGTGCCTCGAGCCAGACCGCCGACATCGTCGACAGCATCGCCAGTGCGGCCGAGGAGTTCGCGGCCTCCGCCCGGGAGATCGAGGGGCGGGTCCGCCGCACCAGCGAGATCGCGGCCTCCGCGCTGACCGACACCAAGCAGCTGGAAATCACGGTCTCGAGCCTGTCGCAGGCGGCCGCCGAAATCGACGCCGTCGTCACCCTGATCCGGACGGTGGCGGAGCAGACCAACCTGCTGGCCTTGAACGCCACCATCGAGGCGGCCCGCGCCGGCGCGGCCGGACGCGGCTTCGCCGTGGTCGCCGCCGAGGTGAAGGCGCTCGCCGGCCAGACCGCGCTCACCACCGACCGGATCACCGGCCAGGTCGGGTCGATCCAGGGGGCCGCCGCCAACACAGTCGGCGCCATCGCGTCGATCGGCGAGACGATCGCCCGGATGAGCGTCATCGCCTCCGAGGTCGCCCATGCGGCGGACCAGCAGGGCGCGGCCAGCCAGGAGATCGCCCGGGCCATCGCGGATGCGGCGGCGGATTCGCACAAGGTCTCGGAGAGCGTCGGAGGCGTGCGCGCCGCGGCTGCCTCCAACGAGGTGCAGGCCGAGCAGGTGCGTGGCAGCGCCTCCCGGGTGAGCACCGGGACCCGCACCCTGCAGCAGGCGATCGAGACCTTCCTGGGGCAGGTCCACGCTGCGTAAGGTTCTACCCGGTGCCTGAAACCGCATTTCGGGCGCCGGACAAGACAGCCTGGGCGCGCGCGACCGTCCTGAAAAGGCTGGCCAGCGGCCCGAGATGGATCGGGACCGCTCCCACGCCGAACTGTGGGGGCCGGCACTGCTGCGGCGCGCGATGGAAACGCCTGGACACGTCCGCGATCCTCCGGGGTTTCCGACGTCGCCGTTCGTTCCCAGCGGGACGGAGCGCGAACAGAATCGCCCGGGGTAGCGGAACAGGCCTGTCGCCAAGGCATGATCGGATCCAAGCGCGTCCTGCGTGCGAACGCAGGCGGCCGCGCTGCCGATAGTGTCATATCCGAGCGCACCGGCTTGGTATTGTTTCTGAATACAATAAAAATGGTGTAGCTATTTCTATAATTGAGACTTAATCTAGCGTATATTTGAACGTAAATAGAAAACAAATTCAGTATTGACAACTTTTACGTGTATTGACGGATCGAGGATTTGGCTCGTATCTTTATACGAAGAGCCAGAGCAACGTCGCCGAACCGTCCCGCTATCCCATGTTTGCAGTGTCGATTTTTGATCCGGCGGGCTCGTTCCGTCAGGGCTGCGCGTCGCCATGCCGGAGGCGGCTGAGTTTCGGCCCGGCGATCCGCCGGCGCTGAGGCTGCGGCGCGCAGATCCAACGCCTGGCGCATCGTCCCGAGCACCGGGATCGCCTCGAACCCGGCCACGTGCCCCGTGATCTCGATCGCCGGACGGTCTCCTCACCCTTCGGCATCGCCGTTTCCGCCTTCGGCCAGGCGCCTTGCCGCGACGCGATCGTGCGTCGGTCCAGAAGAGAACAGTATCGTGCTTCAGATGCGCAATTCCTTCGGCTTCAAGCTGGCGGCGGTCGTCGGCCTGCTGGGCTTCGTGGCTCTCGGCATCTCGGCCTTCGCCGTCCGGCAATCGCTGTGGGAGCAGGACCGCGCCGCCGCCACGGACCGGATCTGGAATGCCGGGCTGCAGGCCGGCGCCCTGAGCCAGGCCATCGAGCACGCGGTCGTGCAGGCCACCGCCCTCTACACCGCCGAGGACACGCAGGAAGCGCGGACGCGTCTCTCCGGGCTGCAGGACGCCCTGGCGGCGGTGGAACAGGTGCGGGTGCCGTTCCTGGCGGCGATGGAGGATCAACTGCCGCCGGATCGGCGCCGCCGGTTCGACCTCTTCGTGAAGGAGTTCATCGCCTACCAGACCGACACGGCCGAACTCGGCCTGACGATCTCGCCCAAGGCCGCCCTGATCCAGGCCACCGACGAATCCACGGTGAAGAACCGTGAACGCATGATCGCGGAGATCGGCGGCCTCGGGCGCGAGGTGCTGGCCCGCCTCAACGACCAGCGCGCGGCCGGCGTCATCGAGCAGCGCCGGGCGATCGTCGCCCTGATCGTGGCGCCGGCGGTGGCGCTCGCCCTGGCGCTGGCCGCCTCGATCTGGATCGCCGTCTCCCAGATCCAGAAGCCCCTGAGACGCCTGAAAGCCGCCATGCAGGCTCTGGCGGCGGACCGGCTCGACGACACGATCCCGTTCACCGAGCGCCAGGACGCGATCGGCCAGATGGCGCATGCCATCGCGGCGTTCCAGGCGGCGATGATCGAGCGGCGGACGCTGGACCACGACGCCCGGGCGCGGACGGCGCGCGACCTCGTCCGGGCCGAGCGGCTGGCCGCGGCGACCCAGGCCTTCGACGCCGAGATGCAGCGGACGGTGGCGGATCTCGCGGCTTCCGCGGACGCCATGCAGGCCTCGGCCGACGCGCTATCGGGTCTTGCGGGCGAGACGACCGCGCAGGTCGCCGTCGTGGCGGAGGCGTCCGATCAGACCGCCGGTGTCGTGGTCAGCATCGCCAGCGCCGCCGAGGAGTTGTCGGTCGCGGCCCGGGAGATCGAGAGCCAGGTCCGGCACACCAGCGAGATCGCCTCGACGGCGCTCTCGGATACGCAAGGGCTGGTGGCGACGGTGACGACCCTCTCGCAAGCCGCGGACGACGCCGGCGCCGTGATCGCGCTGATCCGCGCCGTCGCCCAGCAGACCAACATGCTGGCGCTCAACGCCACCATCGAGGCCGCCCGGGCCGGCGCGGCCGGACGGGGGTTCGCCGTGGTCGCCACCGAGGTCAAGGACCTGGCGGCGCAGACCGCGCAGGCGACCGACCGCATCGCCCATCACATCGGGGCGATCCAGGCGGCTGCCGCCGATACGGTCGGGGCGATCGGCTCGATCGGCACGGTGGGCCAGACGATCGCGCAGATGAGCTCAATCGCCTCCGAGGTCGCGGTTGCGGCGGACCAGCAGGGCCAGTCGAGCCAAGTGATCGCCCGCGCCATCACCAGCGCGGCGACGGATTCCCGGAAGGTCTCCGACAGCGTAGCGGGCGTGCGCGCCACCGCGGCCTCCAACGAGGTGCAGGCCGAGCATGTCCGGACGAGCGCCCTGCAGGTGAATGCCGGGACCCACAGCCTGCAGCGGGCGATCGAGACGTTTTTGGCCCAGGTCGCCGCGGCCTGACGGCATCGTCCTGAAAGGCGGAAGGCCCTTCGAGGGAGACGACAGGGGGGCGGCGGCCATGCCGGCGTTCGCGACGCGGGACATCCGCCGTCTCGACGGCACGAAGACCGGGCGGCGGTAGCGTGCGTTATCTCGGAAGATCGATGGAGGCCTCGCCCGGAATCGAACCGGGGTGCAAGGATTTGCAGTCCTCTGCGTAACCACTCCGCCACGAGGCCCCTCGTCGCGACGCCGTGGCGCCGCCCTCGGAGCCTGGCGGCCGGCTCCGGGTGGGGGTCTCTAGCAGAGGTGGGCGGCGGCAGGCAACGGTCGCGATGCGGCTTCCCAGGGCGATCGCTTGAAAGGAATGGATTTCGGTGTTGCCTTTTGCGTGATTCACAGGGCGCCTCGGTCTGGTGAGGCATCCGATGTCAGGCAAGGCACTGGTGGAGCATTTTTCGGCGTTGGAAGACCCGCGCCAGAGTTGGAAGGTGGTCTACCCGCTGCCGGAGATCATGTTGCTGGTCCTGTG